>NZ_RZSR01001547.1:0-777 GCF_004023265.1 Mesorhizobium sp. M1A.F.Ca.IN.020.06.1.1 | reverse complement strand
CCGGACGGTCGATATAGATGATTTCCTCCTCCGGCGGCGGCGGCAAATCATACTCATAGACGGTGAACTCCTCCGGCGGCTCCAGGGCAGCGTCGAAATGTTCGAGCCGCCGTCGTGCGTCCCAGGCATGCGGACCACGCGGATAGCGCCGCAGATAAGACCAGTAGGCTTCCGGCGTGTCCTCGAGCCAGGTCTCGCGCCAGGTGATCGCCTCGCGCCGCGCAGCGACAATGGCGCGCACGCGCTTAGCCATCGGATCGTGTGGATAGGCGACGAGGAAATCCTCGTAGCCGCGCATCGTGTCGCGGTCGAGAGCCGCGATATAAGCGTCTCGAGCGTCGAAATCCTGGATCGCCCTGGTCCGATTGGAGCGGGATTCGGCCTCCGAAACCTTGGGCGCGGGCGCGTCCGCGGCACGGTCGAAGAAGACGAAAGGCGCGGTGATCTTCGAGGCATGCCACGGCACTTACGCGCCTTGCGTCATCTCGTTGACGCGCAGCCGCGTGCGGTCGAACACCTCGTCAAGCGACAACCCGCCCTCGCGTATCATTTCGGCGAGCGCCTGGGCATAGGCGCCGTAAGGGCCCTTGCCTTCCGGCGCGACCGTTCCCGGAGCCGCGTTGAACGCAATCAGCATGTTCGGGTCGGGATCGACAAGCGCGAGACCACCGGCCAGGGGCTGGCTCATCTTGGGCAAGGCATCAGGCCGCGCCGCGTCGAGCACGACGATGTTTACCTTCGTCGGCAATCCGGCCAACGACCGGGTGACATCGGAGA
>NZ_RZSR01001546.1:0-778 GCF_004023265.1 Mesorhizobium sp. M1A.F.Ca.IN.020.06.1.1 | reverse complement strand
CTGGCGAAGAGCGTCGGGGCGCTTTCGGGGTAACCCAAACTTGAGCGGCGAGGCGGGCCAGCGCCCGCCTCTGTCCTGCCGGACATTCCCCCCGCTTGGGTTCCTACTCGGGGGAGATCGGCAGTTTCAGCCCCGGCGCTTCAGTCTCCCAGCGGCAGCTTCGGATCGTCGACCTTCAGCGTATTCACGCTCTGCTTGATGCGGCGCAGGTTCTCCAGCACCTTCGGCCCGCGCGATTCCGCCACCGTGGTGGCGATCATGTCGAGAATGGCAAGCAGCGCGTAGCGCGACGAGGTCGGCTTGTAGATATTCCCGTCCTCGAAAGACTGCAACTGGATGACCGTGTCGGCGACCTTGGCCAAAGCCGAATCGGGCGCGGTGATGGCGACGGTGGCTGCGCCATATTGCTGCGCGACCTCGACCGCCTCGATGACCGAGCGGGCATAGCCCGAGACCGAGAAGGCGACCAGCGTCGTCTCCGGTGTCGCGACCGCCGCATACATGCGCTGTAACTGGCCGTCGACCTGGGCGAGCGCCGAGAGGCCCAGCCGGAACAGCCGATTTTGCATCTCCGTCGCCATCATCGAGGAGATGCCGCCGGAGCCGATGCACAGCACATTGCCGGAACCGGCGATGCGGGCGCCGACAGCCATCAGCGTCGTCATGTCGAGATTTTCGCTGGCCCGCTGGATGGCGGCGACCGCTGCCTCGGTAATGGCGGAAGCGATGCGCTGCTCGCGCGCGTCGCGGCTGAGCGGTTCCGGCGACAGGTACTGAC
>NZ_RZSR01001545.1:0-778 GCF_004023265.1 Mesorhizobium sp. M1A.F.Ca.IN.020.06.1.1 | reverse complement strand
AGACAGGAATATATCGTTGCGATTTACCAAGTGTAAAAAATGCAAATCCATGCATATTCGAGTATATCAAAAAGATTGAAGGTACGTTGCAAAGTTCGAGCCCCGCATGTCTCTTGCCGGGAAATGCCGAAGGGGGCTTGAACTATGACGACCAGTATCGAATTCGACGCCGTTTCAAATTTCTCGGACGAGCACGCAACTGTCGGCGAACAGCCGATTTCGGGCGTCCAAGTCGCCCAGGCCTCCGGCGGCCAGACGGCACCCGTGGCAGGCGAACCTGTGCCGGTCGATGTGGGAAGCGGCGCGCCGGCAAAGGGCGACGGCAACGCCCAGAACGCACAAAGCACAGCCAAGCCGGCGGCGGACGCCAACGCTCCTGCCGCCAACGCCCCTGCCGGAAACGCGCCGGCACCGAACACGGCAGCCTCGAACGTTGCGCATGAATATCACGCCGAGGCCGGCAATGTCGTGAAGCTTCCGGCCAATGTCTCGATCGACGACATCAAGGTCGACGGGCACAATCTGGTGCTGGTGCAGCCGGACGGCGCCGAGATCGTCATCAAGGACGGCGCGCTCAACGTGCCGACCTTCATCATCGGCGATGTCGAGGTGCCGCGCATTGCCCTGATCGCCGCGCTCGAAGCCAGCCACGTCGATGTCGCCTTCGGCGCCGACGGCTCGATCTCGGCCGGCGGAAATGGCTCGCCAAGCAGCGCCGGCGGAGACTTCTCGGTGCCTCCGGGCGGGATCGGAGTCCGGCTTCAGCAGGGACGGGAAC
>NZ_RZSR01001544.1:0-782 GCF_004023265.1 Mesorhizobium sp. M1A.F.Ca.IN.020.06.1.1 | reverse complement strand
CTATTTCACCGCCCGTTAAGCTTTTGCCGTTAACCTTTCTTAACGGGTAGGCGCTCTGGTTCCCGCCAAGAGGGATCGATGACCATGAAAAACCTGCTGCAGCAATTCATAGAAGATGAATCAGGCGCCACGGCCATCGAATATGGCCTGATCGTTGCCGTGCTGTCGCTTGTAATCGTCGGCGGCGTCGGCAAGGCCGCCGACGCGATCCAGTGGCTGTTCTCCGACAACAACAGCAGGCTTGCCAACGCCTTTGCCCAGCACTGACCGCATCGGTCAAACCGCGGCGCGCATCGGTCAGTGCCCCGTCGGCTTCTCGAGGATCGTCTTCAGCGAGACCTTGGCCGAGCCAGGCTTCAGCGGTTTCTGCTGTGAGGGGTCGGGCGCCCAGCCGGACATCCACACAATCGAAAAGCTTGCCCGGATGCGGCCGTCCGGGTCAGAAAACCGATCGGCATAAATTTCGGCGGCGCGGGCGAACAGCCGCCGGGTGGCGGGACGCCGGCTGCGGTCCAAAAGCGGGCTGGTCTCGCCCATGGCGCGCAGGTCGGCGGCAAGCCCGAACAACGAATCGTAGCGCACCGTGACCGTCTCCACGTCGGCGACCGGCAGCGCCAGGCCGGCACGCTGCAGCAGCGCGCCGGCGTCGCGCACATCGGTGAACGGCAGGACGCGAGGGCTCGCGCCACCGTAAAGCTCGGTCTCGGCGGCAAGCAGGCTCTCGCGCAACTCGGAAAGCGTGCCGGCACCGGCTAAAGCGCCGAGGAACACCCCGTCGGGCT
>NZ_RZSR01001543.1:0-787 GCF_004023265.1 Mesorhizobium sp. M1A.F.Ca.IN.020.06.1.1 | reverse complement strand
GGTGTTCCAGAACTATGCGCTCTTTCCCAATATGAGCGTCGCCGACAATGTCGCTTTCGGCCTTTCGGTGCGCGGCGAGCCGAAGGCGACGATCGCTACGGAAGTGCAGCGGGCGCTGGATCTCGTCCAACTCGGCAAGCTCGGCGGCCGGCGGCCGCACCAGCTCTCGGGCGGCCAGCGGCAGCGTGTGGCGCTGGCGCGCGCCATCGTCACCAAGCCGCGCGTGCTTTTGCTCGACGAGCCGCTCGGCGCGCTTGACAAGGCGCTGCGCGTCGACATGCAGATCGAGCTGAAGCGCATCCAGCGCGAGATCGGCATCACCACCATCTTCGTCACCCACGACCAGGAAGAGGCGCTGACGATGAGCGACCGCATCGGCATATTGCGCGACGGCCGACTGGTGCAGGAGGGGCCGCCGGAGGAGATCTACGACAGGCCGCAAAGCGAGTTCGCCGCGACCTTCCTCGGCGACGCCAACATCTTTCGCGGCGATGCGACCGGCAACGGCATCAGGCTGCCCGACGGTACAGCAATCGCCGCTGCGTCGGGTGCGTCTCTCTCGGCCGGCGCCAAGGCGAGCTGCGCCGTGCGGCCCGAGCGCATCCAGATTTCAACCGGCTCTGCAACGTCCGAGGCGGGATATGCCAACACGGTCAGGGGCCAGGTTTCAAAACGCATCTTCGCCGGCAACAACAGCACCTATTTCGTCGACCGCGATGGACAGACGGTGAAGGTCATTGTCCAGAACACCGGCGCCGAGCGGCTGGCCGAAGGCCAAGAAGTGATG
>NZ_RZSR01001542.1:0-788 GCF_004023265.1 Mesorhizobium sp. M1A.F.Ca.IN.020.06.1.1 | reverse complement strand
GGATCAGGCAGTTGCCGAAATGGCTTGCCGATCCGCTGGGGCCTCTTGCCATCCCGCCGGCCTATCTGCCTAAACTTCTTCCCTGGCTGTTCCGCTTCTGGCGCGCGGGCGCCGCCAGGCACTTCGAGGCGAGCCTTGCGGCGCAGGCCGGCATGATGAAGCTCGCCGAAGCCGAATGGATGGGTTTGCTCGACCGCTCTGGCACGCGGCCGATGCTGCATGAGGACGGCTCGCTCGAACTCTACGAAAGCGAGGCCGAGTTCCGCGCCTCGCTGTCCGGCTGGAGGGCGCGCGAACGTTTCGGCATAGGCTTCCGCCATGTCGAGGGTGAGGGGATGGCGGCGCTGCAGCCGGGTCTTTCGCCGCGCTTCGTCAAGGGCACCTTCGTGCCGGGGTGGAAGACAGTCGCCGATCCGAAACTGCTCGGCAAGGCGATCTGGGCCTATGCGGAGCGGCTCGGCGCGCGCTTCGAGCACGCGCGCGTCGAGCGTATCGGGACCGGAACAAACGGCGTCACGCTTATGCTTGCGGACGGCACGGCCCGAAAAGCGAAGCAGCTCGTGATCGCCGCCGGCGCCTGGTCGCATCTGCTGGCCAAAGATATCGGCGACCGCATCCCGCTGGAGACCGAGCGCGGTTACAACACCACGCTGCCGGTGTCGGCCTTCGACGTGAAGCGGCAGCTGATCTTTTCCGGGCACGGCTTCGTCATCACGCCGCTGGAAACCGGCTTGCGCGTCGGCGGCGCCGTCGAGCTCGGAGGCATCGAACGAGCGCCGAATTTCGCG
>NZ_RZSR01000154.1:0-8618 GCF_004023265.1 Mesorhizobium sp. M1A.F.Ca.IN.020.06.1.1 | reverse complement strand
GTCCGTCATCTCCAACGAGATGAAGGATCTGGCAAGCCGCGCACGCGGCCGCAAACTGAAGCCCGAAGAGTACCAGGGCGGCACCACGGCCGTGTCCAATCTCGGCATGTTCGGCGTCAAGGATTTTGCCGCCGTTATCAACCCGCCGCACGCCACGATCCTTGCGGTCGGCGCCGGCGAGGAGCGCGCCATCGTGAAGAAAGGCGAGATCAAGATCGCGACCATAATGTCGGTGACGCTGTCGACCGATCACCGCGCCGTCGACGGCGCGCTCGGTGCGGAGCTGCTCGGCGCCTTCAAGCGCATGATCGAAAACCCGATGGGCATGCTGGTGTAAGGAAGGGAAAAAGGCGGTGCGGAATTTCTTCACCAGCCTTTTCGCCTTCATTCTTTCCGGTCTGGCCGGCGTACTTGTCGTTCAAGAGCTGGCGGTCATCACCGGCGCGACAGAGGAATGCATTCTGGTCTTCGCGGCCACGGTGATGATCGTCGTTGTGGTCACGGTCGCCTTCTTCCTCGTTCAATTCCGAGGCAAGCCGGTGCGGGCGCTCGATGGGATGCTGTGGCTGCTGCTTGCGCTTTTCTGTCTCGGGCTGCTGGCGCTGGTGGGCTGGACGTTTTCGGTGCCGGCCGAGAGCCGGGCGACCGCAAATGACCTTTCGATCGTTGCCGGGCTGATCCTGCCGGGCGCAGCGGCGATCATCGTGCAATGGCCGCGCTGGCAACTCAAGCGCTCGTCGGCGGGGTTCGGCAGGGGTGGGGCAAGCGCATGAAGACTATTCTCTGTTACGGCGACTCGCTGACCTGGGGCTACGACGCTGCCAACCTCGGGCGCCATGCGCTGGAGGACCGCTGGCCGAGCGTGCTCAAGACGGCGCTGGGCGACGGCATCGATGTCATCGCCGAAGGGCTGAACGGCCGCACCACCGCCTTTGACGATCACCTCGCCGGTGCCGACCGCAACGGCGCGAGAACGCTGCCGACGATCCTTACGACGCACGCGCCGCTCGACCTGATCATCATCATGTTGGGCGCCAACGACATGAAGCCGTGGATCCACGGCAATCCCGTTGCCGCCAAGCAGGGCATGCAGCGCCTGATCGATATCGTGCGCGGCCACGACTATCCGTTCGACTGGCCGGCTCCGCAGATCCTCATTGTCGCGCCGCCCGCGGTGACGCGCACCGAGAATGCCGAATTCAAGGAAATGTTCGCCGGCGGCGATGACGCCTCGAAGCGGCTGGCGCCGCAATATTCCTCGCTTGCCGACGAGGCCGGCTGCGGCTTCTTCGACGCCGGCTCCGTCGCCGTCACCACGCCGCTCGACGGCGTCCATCTCGATGCCGAAAACACGCGGCGGATCGGTCAGGCGCTGGCGCCCCTCGTGCGTGTGATGCTTTCCTTCTAACCCCGAGAAAAATCAGGGAGAAACCCGTGGCTGAGAACTACGACGTCATTATCATCGGCTCAGGCCCCGGCGGCTATGTCACCGCTGTGCGTTCCGCCCAGCTCGGCTTCAAGACGGCGATCGTCGAGCGCGAGCATCTCGGCGGCATCTGCCTCAACTGGGGTTGCATCCCGACCAAGGCGCTGCTGCGCTCGGCGGAGATCATGCACTATTCGAACCACCTCAAGGATTACGGCCTTAAGCTCGACGGCAAGGTCAGCCCCGACACCGCAGCCGTCGTCGACCGCTCGCGAAAGGTGTCTCTCAGGCTGAATGGCGGTGTCGCCTTCCTGATGAAGAAGAACAAGGTCGACGTCATCTGGGGTGAGGCGAAGCTTTCCAAGCCCGGCGAGGTCGTCGTCGCCAAGACCGCCAAGAAGCCGATGGAGCCGCAGCCGCCGGTGCCGAAAGGCGTCAAGGGCGAGGGCACCTACACCGCCAAGCACATCATCCTCGCAACCGGCGCGCGGCCGCGCGCGCTGCCTGGCATCGAGCCGGACGGCAAGCTGATCTGGACCTATTTCGAGGCCATGGTTCCGAAGGAGATGCCGAAGTCGCTGCTGGTGATGGGCTCGGGCGCCATCGGCATCGAGTTCGCCTCCTTCTACCGCACCATGGGCGCCGATGTGACCGTGGTCGAGCTTTTGCCGGCGGTGATGCCGGTCGAGGATGCCGAGGTCTCGAAATTCGCGCAGAAACAGTTCGAGAAGCAGGGCATGAAGATCCTGCTCGAGGCCAAGGTGACCAAGGTCGAGAAGGGCGCCAACTCGGTCACCGCGCATGTCGAGATGAAGGACGGCAAGGTCGAGAAGATCACCGCCGACCGCATGATCTCGGCCGTCGGCGTACAAGGCAATATCGAGGGCCTCGGCCTCGAGGCGCTCGGCGTCAAGACGGATCGCGGCTGTGTCGCGGTCGACGGCTACGGCAGGACGAACGTGCCCGGCATCTACGCCATCGGCGATGTGGCCGGGCCGCCGATGCTCGCCCACAAGGCCGAGCACGAGGGCGTGATCTGCGTCGAGAAGATCGCCAATATCCCGGGCGTGCACGCCATCGACAAGCTGAAGATCCCGGGCTGCACCTATTGCAGCCCGCAGGTCGCCTCGGTCGGCCTGACCGAAGCCAAGGCCAAGGCCGAGGGCAAGGACATCCGCGTCGGTCGCTTCCAGTTCGGCGCCAACGGCAAAGCCATCGCGCTCGGCGAGGACCAGGGCTTCATCAAGACCATCTTCGACAAGAAGACCGGGCAGCTGCTGGGCGCGCATATGATCGGCGCCGAGGTGACCGAACTCATCCAGGGTTTCGTCGTGGCGATGAACCTGGAGACCACCGAGGAAGAGCTGATGCACACGATCTTCCCGCATCCGACCCTGTCGGAGATGATGAAGGAAAGCGTGCTCGACGCCTATGGCCGCGCATTGAACGCATGATAGACTGCTCGCGCGAGACTCAGACGCGGCAGCCGGAGGATTCTGAGGGCAAAGCAGTTCGTATCCGGATGCATTTTCACCTGATCAAGGAGGAATTGGCATATGGACGTGAATGGCGTGGGCTGGATAGCAGCCATCATCATCGGAGGCTTGGCCGGATGGCTCGCCGAAATGGTCATGAAGAGCAACACCGGCATCTTCATGAACATCATTTTGGGTATCGTCGGCGCGATCGTTCTGAATGCGATCTTACAGGCTCTCAACATCCAGTCCTTCGGCGCCGGCTGGTTCGCCTATCTCATCACCGGTTTCATCGGCGCCTGCCTGCTGATCTTTGTCGGCCGGCTGGTACGGCGCTGAGCCCCAGCGAAGTCCGTTATGCGAAAATGGCCGTGGCGGCATGCGCCGGCGTGGCCTTTTTCTTTATTCCGAAAAGTCCTAGATGACGCAGACAGGCGGCCGCGACGCGGGCGGCCGCGAAGGGTTTGAAATGGTCACTGTTCTCGACACGATCGCCAATGCGCCGCGCCCGCGGCATCCCGAAAAGGCGCACAGGCCGGACCAGGAAGTGCTGCGCAAGCCGGACTGGATCCGCGTCAAGGCGCCGGTTTCGAAGGGTTACGCCGAGACACGCGAGATCGTGAAGTCGCACAAGCTGGTAACGGTGTGCGAGGAGGCCGGATGTCCGAACATCGGTGAATGCTGGGACAAGAAGCACGCCACCTTCATGATCATGGGCGAGATCTGCACGCGCGCCTGCGCCTTCTGCAATGTCGCCACCGGCATCCCGACCGCCCTCGACGCGGACGAGCCGGCGCGTGTCGCCCATGCGGTCAAGCAGATGGGCCTCAGCCACGTCGTCATCACATCGGTCGACCGCGACGACCTCGACGACGGCGGCGCGCAGCATTTCGCCGACGTCATCCACGCCATCCGCGCCGCCGCGCCTTCAACGACGATCGAGATCCTGACGCCCGACTTCCTGCGCAAGGACGGCGCGCTAGAGATCGTCGTTGCCGCCAAGCCCGACGTCTTCAACCACAATCTGGAAACCGTGCCGTCGAATTACCTGACGGTGCGGCCCGGCGCCCGCTACTTCCACTCGATCCGGCTGCTGCAGCGCGTGAAAGAACTCGATCCGTCGATCTTCACCAAGTCCGGCATCATGGTTGGCCTCGGCGAGGAGCGGAACGAAGTGCTGCAGCTCATGGATGACCTGCGTTCGGCAAATGTCGACTTCATGACCATCGGCCAATACCTGCAGCCTTCGAAGAAGCACCATCCGGTGATCCGCTTCATCACGCCGGACGAGTTCAAGTCCTTTGAGACAATCGGCAAGACGAAGGGCTTCCTGCTGGTCGCTTCGAGCCCGCTGACGCGCTCCTCGCATCATGCCGGCGAGGATTTCGCCAGGCTGCGCGCGGCGCGCGAGGCGCAGCTCAAGAAGGCCAGCTGACGCTTTCATGCCGAAATTCGAAGCCACCCGCCGCGTCGCCTACACGCCGGAACAGATGTTCGCGCTGGTGGCGGATATCGAGACCTATCCGCAATTCCTGCCGCTCTGCGAGGCGCTGACGGTGCGCTCGCGCAAGGAGCGCGACGGCCGCACCATCCTCGTCGCCGACATGAGCATCGGCTACAAGGCGATCCGCGAGACCTTTACGACCCAGGTGCTGCTCAAGCCCGACGAGAACGCCATCGACGTCAAATACATCGACGGCCCGTTCAAATATCTCAGCAACATCTGGCGCTTCGATCCGGCCGATGGCGGCTGCGAAGTGCATTTCTTCATCGACTACGAATTCAAGAGCCGCATTCTCGGCGCGCTGATGGGCACGATGTTCGATCGCGCCTTCCGCATGTTTTCCGAAGCATTCGAGAAGCGAGCGAACGTGATCTACGGCGCAGCGCAAGGCACGCCTGATCCGCGGATAGCCTAGGCCAGCGCTCGCAGGCCGAGCTGCAGCGCGTGCCGGACCGTCTCGTGGCGGATGAATTCCCGCCCCTTATGACCAAACAGCTGGCGCTCGACGACGGCCGGCTGGCCGGCAAATGCCATCCCGAACCAGACGAGACCCACCGGCTTTTCCGACGAGCCGCCGCTCGGGCCGGCAATTCCGGTGACCGCAAGGGAGAGGCTCGCGCGCGAATGCGTCAGCGCGCCCGCAGCCATCTCCCTGACCGTCTCACCCGAGACCGCGCCATGCGCCTTAAGCGTCGCCGCGGAGACGCCGAGCATCTCCATCTTGGCTTCGTTGGAATAGGTGATGAAGCCGCGATCGACCACGGCGGAAGAGCCGGCAATGTCGGTCAGTGCTGCAATGATCAGACCGCCGGTGCAGCTCTCGGCCGTGGCCAGCATGATGCCGCGCTGCTGACAAGCCTGGAGCAGGGCGTTGGCTAATTCCGCGTTGCTCATGCCGGCACGTCTCCCGGATAGACGACGCTGGCGGTCGCGATCGCCGCAATGCCTTCGCCGCGCCCGACAAAGCCGAGCTTCTCGTTGGTCGTCGCTTTGATGGAAACGCGTTCCGGCGCAATGCCGAGCATCGCCGCCAGCGCCGCCGTCATCGCCTCGCGATGCGGCCCCACCCGCGGCGCCTCGCAGATCAGCGTGATATCGGCATTGGCGATGCGCCCGCCGCGCTCGCGCACCAGCGTCGCCGCATGCTCGACGAAGATTTTCGAGGCAACGCCCTTCCATTGCGGGTCCGACGGCGGGAAATGCGTGCCGATGTCGCCGGCGCCGCAGGTGGCGAGCAACGCATCGGTGAGCGCATGAAGCCCGACATCGGCGTCCGAATGGCCGGAGAGTTTCCGGTCATAGGGGATAGTGACCCCGCACAGAGTGACATGGTCGCCCGCTTCGAACGCGTGCACATCGTAGCCATTGCCGGTGCGGATGTCCGGAAAGCGCGGCAGCGCATTTGAGAGCCGCTGGTCGGCCATCGCGATATCCCTTGCCCAGGTGAGCTTGATGTTGTCCGGCGAGCCCTGGACGATCTTGACCGGAATATGCGCCCATTCGGCGATCGCCGCGTCGTCGGTGAACTCGCTTTTGCCGAGATGATGCGCCTTCTCGTGCGCCGCCAGCAACGGCCAGAACGGGAAGCCTTGCGGTGTCTGCGCCGCGTGCAGGCCGGCCCTCGACACCGTCTCCTCGATCATGCCCTCGGCCGATTCCCGCTTGAGCGTGTCGGCGACGGGCAGCGCCGGCAGGGCGCCCTGACGCTCGCCGATGGCCTCGATGGTTCGGTCGATGAGCCCATGGTCGACAAACGGGCGCACCGCATCATGCACCAGCACCTTTGCCGGCGCCTGCTCCCTCAGCGCCAAAAGTCCCAGCCGGACGGAAGCCTGGCGGGACGGACCGCCCATGACGATGAGCGTGTGCGTAGCATTAGCTCCCGCCGCGCGCTCGAACAGCTCGCGGTCGTCGGCGTGGATCGCCACCACCACTGGCCCGACGGCTGGATGTGACAGGAATCTTTCCAGCGTATGCGCAATGACGGCGCGTCCGCCGATGCGCTGATACTGCTTCGGCCCCTCGGCCTGTCCGGCACGGGCGCCGCGGCCGGCGGCGACAATGACCACGCCGACCTTGCCGTCCGGTTTTTCACTTGTGTCAGTCATGGCGAGAGGCTTAGTCGCGGCTGGCAGGGAAGGCCAGCATTTTCCAAAATGCGCCTTAATGTGACGTCATTGCGCGTTGCACAATGGCTTGCATCTGGCTACACAATGTGCAGCAATCGAACATGCTTGGTTTTTGTGCATGCCTGAATTGACCACATTGGCTTCGCCGCTCGACGTCGGCGGCGTAAGGATACGCAACCGCGTGTTCCTGGCGCCGATGTCCGGCATAACCGACGAGCCGTTCCGTCAGCGTGCGCATGCGCATGGTGCCGGGCTGGTCGTGTCGGAAATGGTGGCGAGCGGCGAACTGGCCAAGGGCAGGGCCGGCTGCGATCTGCGCATCCGCCATTCCGGGCTGCCCGTCCATATGGTGCAGCTTGCTGGCCGCGAGGCAGCGCACATGGCCGAGGGCGCGCGAATCGCGGCGGGCGAGGGCGCCGACATCATCGACATCAACATGGGCTGCCCGGCAAAGAAGGTGACGGGCGGCTATGCCGGCTCGGCGCTGATGCGCGATCTCGATCACGCGCTCTCGCTGATCGAGGCGGTGGTCGATGCCGTTTCGGTGCCGGTGACGGTCAAGATGCGGCTCGGCTGGGACGAAAGCGCGCTCAACGCGCCGATGTTGGCGCGCCGCGCCGAGCTGGCCGGCGTGCGCATGGTGACCGTCCACGGCCGCACGCGCTGCCAGTTCTATCAGGGTAAGGCCGATTGGCGCGCCATTGCGCGCGTCAAGGAAGCGGTCTCGATCCCGGTGGTGGCCAATGGCGATGTCGGCTCGCCGGAAGAGGCTGCGACGATCCTGGATCAATCAGGCGCCGAGGCGGTGATGATCGGCCGTGCCCATTACGGCGCGCCGTGGACCGCCGGCAGCATCGCGGCAGCCGCCGCTGGCATGTCTGCAACCGATATTCCCGAAACGCCCAAGAGGCTCGCTGACTACGTGGTTGCGCATTACGAGGACATGCTCTCGCTCTACGGCGTCGAAAGCGGGCTCCGCCAGGCGCGCAAGCATCTCGGCTGGTATCTGGACAGGCACGCGACTCGTGCTTCGGCGGAACGGCGCAAGCACATCCTCACTTCCTTCGAGCCGGCTGAAGTGATCGCCGGGCTGCGCCAAGCCTTTACCGAAAGCGCGGCATCGCCAGAATTGCGGAGCGCGGCATGAATACGAACCTCCCACAGCCGGCCGACACCGCGGATGCCGCCAATATCGTGCTGAACACCATCCGCCGCCCGGTGATCATGGTCGATGCCGATGGCTTCATCACCTTCGCCAACGCGGATGCAGAGGATTTCTTCCGCTCCAGCGCGACCATGCTGGCGCGCAACACGTTGTCCAAGCTGGTCCCGTTCGGCAGTCCGCTGCTGACCTTGGTCGACCAGGTGCGCGAGCGCCGCGCGCCGGTCAACGAATACCGCGTCGACGTCTCTTCGCCGCGCCTCGGCATCGAGAAGATGGTCGACCTCTATGTCGCCCCGGTGCCGGAGTTTCCCGGCTCGGTCGTGGTGGTGTTCCAGGAGCGGTCGATGGCCGACAAGATCGACCGGCAGATGACACATCGGGGTGCGGCCCGTTCTGTCACCGGCCTGGCGGCCATGCTGGCGCATGAGATCAAGAACCCGCTCTCCGGCATCCGCGGCGCGGCGCAACTGCTCGAGCTCTCAGCCTCCGACGAGGACCGTGCGCTCACCCGCTTGATCACCGACGAGACCGACCGCATCGTGTCGCTGGTCGACCGCATGGAAGTGTTTTCCGACGAGCGGCCGATCGAGCGCTTTCCCGTCAACATCCATGTCGTTCTGGATCATGTGAAAGCGATCGCCAAGAACGGCTTTGCAAAAAAAATCAAGATCTTGGAGGAATATGATCCATCGCTTCCTCCAGTCTATGCGAACCGTGACCAGCTGATCCAGGTGTTCCTCAACCTGGTCAAGAACGCCGCGGAGGCGATCGGCGCCGACCCGCAGGGCGAGATCGTGCTGTCGACGGCTTTCCGGCCCGGCATCCGCGTTTCCGTGCCGGGAACGCAAGACCGCGTCTCGCTGCCGCTGGAATTCTGCGTGCACGACAACGGCCCCGGTGTTTCCGAGGACATCCTGCC
>NZ_RZSR01001541.1:0-789 GCF_004023265.1 Mesorhizobium sp. M1A.F.Ca.IN.020.06.1.1 | reverse complement strand
TTCGGCCACCAACCAGGTCGTCAACGAAGTCACGCCGGTCCTGTCGGCAGCACTCCCGTCGGGCGAGCGCTTTCAATGCGTGCTGCCGCCGGCAGCCCCTGATGGCGGCGCGATCTCCATCCGCAAGCAAGTCATCATGGATATGACCCTTGGCGACTACGCCAAGATGGGCGCCTTCGAACAGACCGCGATGGGCAGTGGCCTGGCGCTCTCGGCCGAAGAAAGGCAGCTCGCCGAGATGCTGCATGACACCTCGCCGTTGGAATTTCTGCAACACGCGGTGCGCAATCGGATTTCGCTCATTGTCTCCGGCGGCACGTCGACGGGCAAGACGACCTTCCTCAATGCGTTGTTGAAGATCATCCCCTCTCATGAGCGCATCATAACCATCGAGGATACGCGCGAACTCAAGCCGGCGACGCAAAACACCGTCACGCTGCTTGCCTCGAAAGGCGACCAGGGCCTTGCCAGGGTTACGCCGCAACAGCTTCTCGAGGCATCGCTGCGCATGCGGCCCGACCGGCTGCTGCTCGGCGAGCTTCGCGGTGCCGAGACATTTTCCTTCCTGCAAGCCATCAACACCGGCCATCCCGGTTCGCTGACAACCGTTCACGCCAATTCCGCCCGCTCGGCCTATGAGCGCCTGGCCCTCATGGTCATGCAAAGCAATGTCGGGCTCTCCCGCAGCGAGATCCTCGACTACCTGCGCGAGGTGATCCCAGTCGTCGTGCAGATGGTGCGCGGCGACTGGGATCACCTCGCGCAGGTAGTCGAGGATCTCGCTGCGGG
>NZ_RZSR01001540.1:0-794 GCF_004023265.1 Mesorhizobium sp. M1A.F.Ca.IN.020.06.1.1 | reverse complement strand
GGCTATGCAGGCGGCGGTGGAAGCAGCCAAGGGCAGCGATCTCTGCCTGCTCGCGGTGACCGTGCTGACCTCGATGGACGAGCAGGACATGATCGATGCCGGCTATGAACACGATCCGCACACGCTGGTGCTGAGGCGCGCCGAACAGGCGCTGCATGCCGGCATGGGCGGCATCGTCTGCTCGGCCGAGGAGGCCGAAGCCGTGCGCCGGATCGTCGGTCCCGACATGGCCGTGGTCACGCCGGGTATACGGCCGAGCGGCAGCGACCATGGCGACCAGAAGCGTGTGGTGACGCCGGCGCAGGCGATCCGCAACGGCTCCAGCCACCTTGTCGTCGGCCGGCCGATCGTCAAGGCGCCGGATCGGCGGGCGGCGGCCGAGGCTATCTTGGCCGAAATGTGCTCGGCATAGGGCCGATCCGGTTTGCGAACCGAAACAGGAGAAAATGATGCCAAAGGGATATTGGGTTGCCCGCGTCGATGTGCGCGACCCGGAAGGCTACAAGGACTATGTCGCCGCCGCCAAACCGGCTTTCGAGCGCTTCGGCGCGAAATTCCTGGCGCGCGGCGGCGAGCATGAGAAGGCCGAGGGGCCCGGCCGCGCGCGCAATGTGATCATCGAGTTCGCTTCGCTTGCCGCCGCACATGACTGCTACCATTCGCCAGAATATCAGCGCGCCGTCGCCATTCGCCAGAAAGTGGCCGACGGCGAGATCGTGCTGGTCGAGGGCGTTTGATCGTCTGAATCGTTCTGCCTTGACATGATCAAGGAAGGCGGTGGCGCAGAATAGAGA
>NZ_RZSR01001539.1:0-796 GCF_004023265.1 Mesorhizobium sp. M1A.F.Ca.IN.020.06.1.1 | reverse complement strand
CCCATCAGCGTGCCGTTCGCGATGGTGATGTTGTACCAGGGCGTGTTGCCGGTCAGTCCGCCGTAGGCCGAGCCGTTGTTCGCGGCCGCCGACGTATAGGCATAGAGCACCTCGGTGAAGCCGTGCGGGCCGCCATTGGCCATCGAGGCCACCGCGCTCGGCAGGACCACGGCGATAGCCGTGAAGATCAGCATCGCCAGCGGCAGGCAGAGGATGGCAAGCATCGCCATCTTGACCTCCTTGGCCTCGATCTTCTTGCCGAGATATTCCGGTGTGCGGACGACCATCAGGCCGGCGACGAAGACGGCGATGACGACAAACATCAGGATGCCGTAGAAGCCGGCGCCGACGCCGCCGACGATGACCTCGCCAAGCTGCATGTTGATCAGCGGGATCATGCCGCCAAGCGCGGTGAACGAATCGTGCATGGCATTCACGGCGCCGCACGAGGCGGCCGTGGTGATGACCGCGAACAGCGCCGACAACGCAATTCCGAAGCGCGTCTCCTTGCCTTCCATGTTGCCGCCGTCGATGCCGAGCGCATGCACCAGCGGACTGCCGGCGGCCTCGGCCCAGTAGCAGACGATGACGCCGACGAGAAACAGCACGCCCATCGAGGCAAGGATGGCCCAACCCTGGCGCTCACTGCCGACCATCCGCCCGAAGACGTTGGTGAGACCGGCGCCGAGCGCGAAGATCGACAGCATCTGGATCAGGTTCGAGATGGCGTCCGGATTCTCAAAAGGATGCGCGGCATTGGCGTTGAAGAAGCCGCCGCCATTGGTGCCAAGCATCT
>NZ_RZSR01001538.1:0-800 GCF_004023265.1 Mesorhizobium sp. M1A.F.Ca.IN.020.06.1.1 | reverse complement strand
CCCCTACCTCACTACCTTCACCACGGTCCGGTCCGACAGCAGCGGCAGCAGCCTCGCCATGGTGCGCGCCGTTACCGCGACGCAGCCTTGCGTCGGCGTGAAGCCGGGACGCGCCAGATGGAAGAAGATCGCGCTGCCGCACCCGCGCCGGCGCGGCGCGATGTTCCAGTCCAGCACCAGGCACACATCGTAGAGCCGGTCGGCGCGCCGCATCCGTTCATGGCTGGCGCCGTAAGGGATCTTAACCGGCCGATTGTAGTTGCGGTCGTCCGGCACCTCGCACCAGCCGAGATCCGGGCCGATCGGCGCCATCGCCAGCCCCGTCCGGCGGCCGCCGGGAAACTGGTCGTTGCGGAAATAGCCTGACAATATCCGCATCGCAGCCAGTGGCGTCGCGCCGTCGCCCTCGCGCTTGCTGGCGGAAATGCCGCCGCGCCCGAGGGCGCAGGGAAACACCGTTTGGCCGGCTTGCAGCAATCCCTGCGCAGGGTTGCCGGGCCTCGCACGCACAACCAGGACATGCAGCCCCTTCGGCAAAAATTCGCCTGCCGCATTGCGCGCGCGTTTTTTCTTGTATGATTGTCTCACGGAACAAATCACTGTGAACGACTGTTGCGCCGGTGAGCTTCCGCATAAATGGGGGGAGGTCAACTGAATATTCTTTTTAAAACAACGGATTGATCATGACATCACGCACCATTCTGATCGTTGACGACGACGACGACCTGCGAGCCACCCTCGTCGAGCAACTGGCGCTTTACGAGGAATTCGACGTCCAGCAGGAAGCCACTGCCGCAAAA
>NZ_RZSR01001537.1:0-801 GCF_004023265.1 Mesorhizobium sp. M1A.F.Ca.IN.020.06.1.1 | reverse complement strand
GCCCAGGATCGGGTGCTTGCGCGGGCCGAACGTCGAGGTCATCACCCCGCTCACCGGCGTGACCATGCCGTTGGTGACGTTGAGCGAGCGAACCTCGTCATTGCCCGTCACGCACGCATACTGGCCATCGCTCTGCTGGAAGACGAAACAGTCGAGCGTCTTCTCCGTGCCCTGAACGCCGACATAGAGGACCCGTCCGGAGATTTCGCCCTGGCCGCGCGGCGTCTGCGAGTAGATCAGCACCAGCCGCTGGTCCTCGCTGGCGAAGGCGTCGAGATCCTGTCCTCGCGACAGATACATGATGGCCTCTCCGATCACGCTGGTCGGAACCTTGTTGCGGGCGGCCGTCGAATATATCGCATCGAGCAGGCGATATTGGCGCTTGGGCCCGCCTTCGTCGGATGCGCCTGAATAGTTGAAAAGGTCCTCCCGCACCCACGGGTCGACGCCCGACACGAACGCGCCCGCAGCATTGCGCGTCAGCGTGCCGACATAGACATTCCTGGCGTAGATCGAGACCTGCATAAGCGACATGGTGGTGGTCTCGCGGTTCGGCCTGAATCCGCGCATCGCCACGACAAAGCCCGCCCCCAGCCCGTCACGGTTGAACAGCGTCTTCAGCGCTTCGCCCGCCAGCTTCGCGTCGTCGGCGGAGAAATGCGCATCGGCGACGACGCTGTCCAGGCTGCGGTCGTTGAGGATTTTTACGAATGTGTCCTCGGTCGCCTCGAAGCGCTGGTATTCGCTGCTGACGGTCGCAACGGTCGTGTTGTTCTCGATCTGGGTCTTCTTGAAAGCGGG
>NZ_RZSR01001536.1:0-807 GCF_004023265.1 Mesorhizobium sp. M1A.F.Ca.IN.020.06.1.1 | reverse complement strand
CTTCCGCAGTGTAGACCTGCCTGAAGTTTAGAATGGTCTGGCCGGCCGCGACTTGGGCTTGTTCGCCTAGCATGCCTGTCTTGTCGAGCAATGCCTCGAGCGTCTCAACGCATTGCTTGAAAGTTAGTCCCTTGTCGCTCTCAAGGGCATCTTGGAAGTGCTGCGCGCCCTTGTTCACAAAAGGCTGAGTGGCAGACCGTGAGGTGTAGCCGTAGGCGCCGGTATCGTCGTTGAGCACACCTGTCAGTGCATACTTGTTCTTTTTATCGTATAGTGGACTCTTTGTCAGGTCCGGGTCCTTCGGCACTTGAGGCGGCCTGTACTTGGCCAAGCACTCGGCCTTCACAAGCAGACCCTTCATGCAGGCTAGGTTCAGAACAAGCGATCGTCGCGCCTGGTGAGAAGATTCCACCAAGCGCGCGAGGTGCACGCTGGTCGCCGCCCGGTAGTCGATCATAGTTACGAACTGGTTGTTGCCGCAGGCGCGGATTGGAATGAGGGGGCGACCGTTCAAACGCTGAGCTTCGGGGTTGGCGGCGTGGTATCGGGTGTAGTATTTGCTTGCCTTCGCCTGGGCTATCCTAAGCCGTTCGTTGCTGGTGAAACCCTGTCTCCCGTCATGTAGCGACGTGGTGGAAAGGGGAAAATCGTTGGCGATCTTATCGTAGGCGCAGCCCGCGCCGACGAGGCATAAGCTGTATTTCAGCGCGCGTGCGAAAAGGTTTGATCCGTCTCCTGTCGCACCCCCGCCATGCGCTCCATCCCCGCTCTTTGGCCGTTCCGGCTTCCTCGCAGGTGGGGTTTGCG
>NZ_RZSR01001535.1:0-808 GCF_004023265.1 Mesorhizobium sp. M1A.F.Ca.IN.020.06.1.1 | reverse complement strand
ATCCTGCGACTTTGGTCGCAGGATGTCGCCATTTCCTCGGACCGCCCGGTGGCAACGCTCAATCCCGAGCAGCGTTTCATCGTGGAGATTTGCCGGGCGTTTGCCGCCAAACCCAAGATACTCATCCTTGACGAGCCGACCGAACATCTGCACGGCGACGACGTCGAGCGTCTTTTCAAGCGCGTGCGGGAAATCGCGGCGACCGGAACCGCGGTGGTCTATATCTCGCATCGGCTGCACGAGGTTGGGGCCATCGCACAGCGGATTACGGTCCTTCGCGACGGCAAGGGTCAAGGGACCTATGCGACGGAAAGCGTGACCGAGCAGCAGGTCGTCGAACTCATCGTCGGCGGAAAGCTCGAGCGCGAGTTTCCATCAAAACTGGAGGGTGGCGAAACCGCCCCTGTCGTGCTGCGGGTCGAAGGGCTGAGCAGCGCTCATTTTTCCAATGTCAACCTGGCCGTAAGGCGTGGCGAGATCATCGGCTTGGCGGGGGTCAGCGACAACGGACAGAAAGAATTCCTGCGCTCGCTGGCCGGCCTTGAGAAAATCAAAAGCGGAACCGTCACGGTCAAGGATTCCCGGCTCGACATGAACAGCGTTCGCGCGGCAAAAAGGGCGGGCATAAGGCTGCTTCCAAGCGACCGCCACAGAGCCTCGATGTTCGGCGTGCTGAGCGTGGCCGAGAATTTCGTCATACGCAGCCTCGATGCGGATTCGAGACTCGGCTTTGTCTCTTCTTCAAGCGAACGCAGCCGGGCGGAGCATGCAATATCCGCATTTCGCATCAAAACGCCCTCACCGGAGA
>NZ_RZSR01001534.1:0-812 GCF_004023265.1 Mesorhizobium sp. M1A.F.Ca.IN.020.06.1.1 | reverse complement strand
GCCCTGGACCGTCCTCGCCATCCTCGCCATGGCCGGCGTCACCTATTTGACGCGGATCGGCGGCTATGTCGTGCTCAGGAACGGCACGCTCAGTCCACGCGCCACCGCCGTGATGGAAGCCGCGCCCGGCTGCGTGCTGATCTCGGTGATCGCGCCCGACTTCGTGTCGAAGAATCCGGCCGATCTGGCGGCGCTCGTCATCACATTGCTCGCGGCGACAAGACTGTCGATGCTGCCGACGGTGGTCATCGGCGTGGCTTCGGCCGGGGTATTGCGGTGGGTTGATGGGGTAAACGCCGGCGGCCCCCCTCTGCCATGCCGGGGCATCTCCCCCAAGGAGGAGATTGGCTCTCCATCGCATCAATTGCCGTAGAGCCCAATTTCGCCAGACTTGATCGCAGCGGTCTCGTCGATCCTGCCCAGATGCTTTTCCAGCGCCAGTCTAGCGGGTCCGCGTCTTGCGGGTCGATGATCGCGGGACATTGTATCGGGCGAATGCCGAGCTGATCCAGGCCGAGCTGCCTCGGCAATCGCGGAGGGCGCTCGCAATTTTAGCGTAGCTTATTTTGCGACACCCACCCGGGCTTGTGGCTTCTCAGCCGCGGCCCGCGCGACGATCGCCTCCAGCGGCTCTGGCCGGTGCAGGAAATAGCCTTGGCCATAGCCGACGCCCATGCCGACGAGGATCTCCAGCGCGCTTTTCCCCTCGACCTTCTCGGCCACGACGGCGCAGCCCATCGAGCGGGCGATGCCGGCGATTGCCGAGACGATCTCGCGGTCGAAGCGGCTGTCGGCGATGTGCTGGACGAAGG
>NZ_RZSR01001533.1:0-812 GCF_004023265.1 Mesorhizobium sp. M1A.F.Ca.IN.020.06.1.1 | reverse complement strand
GCGCTGCTCGACGCGCCCTGGCTCGGCGAAGGCAGGATCGTGCTGCTGGAGCCGCGCAGGCTGGCAGCCCGCGCCGCCGCCCGTCGCATGGCCGAGCTTGTCGGCGAGGAGCCGGGTGGTACAGTCGGCTACGCGATGCGCATGGAGAACCGCACTTCAGCGCGGACAAAGATCCTCGTCGTCACCGAAGGCGTGCTGTCGCGCATGATCCTCGACGATCCCGAACTGCCCGGCGTTGCGGCGGTAATCTTCGATGAATTCCACGAGCGTTCGCTCGACGGCGATTTCGGCCTCGCGCTGGCGCTCGATGTTCAGGGCGCGCTGCGGCCGGATCTGCGCCTGCTGGTGATGTCGGCGACGCTCGACGGCGCGCGCGTCGCAAAACTACTGGCCGGGGCGCCGGTGGTCGAAAGCGAGGGCCGCGCCTTCCCGGTCGACATCCGCTATGACGAGCGGCCGGCCGGCATGGCGGTCGAGGACGCGATGGCCAAGGCGGTTCGCTCGGCTTTAGCCGCCGAGCAGGGCAGCGTGCTCGCTTTCCTGCCCGGACAGCGCGAGATCGAGCGCACCGCAGAGCGGCTAGAAGATCGCCTCGGTGCCGATACCGACATCGTTCCGCTCTATGGCCAGTTGGACAACAGGGCGCAGGATGCCGCGATCAAGCCGGCGTCGCCTGGCCGCCGTAAAGTGGTGCTGGCGACCTCGATCGCCGAGACCTCGATCACCATCGACGGCGTGCGCGTCGTCATCGATTGCGGCCTGTCGCGCCTGCCGCGCTACGAGCCGGCAAGCGGCCTGACCCGGCTGGAAAC
>NZ_RZSR01001532.1:0-812 GCF_004023265.1 Mesorhizobium sp. M1A.F.Ca.IN.020.06.1.1 | reverse complement strand
ATCTCGCGCGGCGTGGGCGTCACGACGCAGATCTATGCCGCCCGCGCGGAAAATGCCGAGATCTGGGATGTCGAGGGCCGGCGTTTCATCGATTTCGCCGCCGGCATCGCCGTAGTCAACACTGGCCATCGTCACCCAAAGGTCATTGCCGCAGTCAAGGATCAGCTCGAGCTTTTTACGCACACCTGCCACCAGGTCGTTCCCTACGAGAACTACGTTCGGCTGGCGGAGCGGCTCAACGAAGCTGTTCCGGGCAAGAAGAAGATGATTTTCGTGACGACGGGCGCCGAGGCGGTTGAGAATGCCGTCAAGCTCGCGCGGGCGGCCACCAGCCGGTCAGCTGTGATCGCGTTCTCGGGAGGCTTCCACGGCCGGACCTTCATGGGAATGGCGCTGACTGGAAAGGTGGTTCCGTACAAGGCCGGCTTCGGCGGGATGATGCCCGACGTCTTTCACGCGCCGTTCCCTGTTGAACTGCATGGCCAGACAATGGACGGGTCACTCGTGGCGCTTGAGAAGCTCTTTAAGGCCGATGTCGATCCTGATCGTGTGGCCGCCTTCGTCATCGAGCCGGTCCAGGGCGAAGGCGGCTTCTATGAGGTGCCGAGAGCGTTCATGGCGAAGCTTCGCGAGATCGCCGATCGCCATGGGATCCTGTTGATTGCCGACGAGGTCCAAACGGGTTTCTCCCGCACCGGCAAGCTGTTTGCAATGGAACACTTCGGCGTCACAGCCGACATCACGACGATGACCAAGGGTCTTGGCGGCGGATTTCCGATCGCAGCCGTCACCGGCCGCGCGGAGCTCATGGA
>NZ_RZSR01000153.1:0-8622 GCF_004023265.1 Mesorhizobium sp. M1A.F.Ca.IN.020.06.1.1 | reverse complement strand
GTGGCACACGGAAGGGATGTACGTTTTCCCCCGTGGATATCAGAGCAACCCGGTCTGCGGAGTGAGCCGATACCTTGGGCAGGATAGCGGCGAAATTTCAGCCAACGCGCGTCTGATTGCCTCCGCTCCCGACATGCTCGCCGTCCTTCAGCAAGTCGAAGCTGAAATGGCAGCTGGTTTCGGTTCGTCATTCGGCGAAACGCGCGAGCAAGTCCGCCGCGCCATCGCAAAAGCAACCGGTGCCTAACCCACCCATCAACACCACTCGCAGTCCCGCACAGTCGGCGGCTTCACAATCGAATGGAAACTGACCATGGATAGCTTCGAAAGCATCGGCGAACTCGCCGCCGGCGTCGTCGGCAACATCGAGATCATCAAGCCGGCAAACCGGGCGGAATGGCTGGCGGCGCGCAAACGCGATGTCACCGCGTCCGACGCATCGGCCTTGCTGGGCATCCATCCCTATACCACCTCATATGAGCTTTGGGCGCAGAAGACCGGCCGCAAGCCGGACGAGGAAGACAACGAGGTGTTCCGGCGCGGCCGCGCGCTCGAATTCGTGGCGATCGACTTCCTGCGGGAGGATTACCCCGACTGGAAGATCACCCACAGCTACAACAATCGCTACTTCCGCGATCCCGTCGGACGCATCGGCGCGACGCCCGACGCCTTTGTCACCATCCCCGGCCGGCCCGGGAAAGGCATCATCCAGATCAAGTCGGCCTCCGATTTCTCGGTCAAAAACTGGATTGACCCGGAAACCAAGCAGATCACGCCGCCGCTCTACGTCGCCGTCCAGGCGCTGATCGAGGCCGAGTTGACGAAGGCGAGCTACGCCATGGTGGCGCTGATCGTCTCCGGTCACGGCATGAAGCTGCACCCGCCGATCGATATCCCGCTCACCCCGGCGCTGATGACGCGCGTTCGCGCCGAAGTCGCGGATTTCTGGCGCGTCGTCGCCGAAGGGCGGCATCCCGCGCCCGACTGGAAGCGCGACGGTGAACTGCTCGAAGACCTCTACCAGCCCGACGGCCGCATCATCGACCTGTCGAAAGACAACCTGCTGCCGGCGATCTGCGACGAGAAGGCCCGTATCGCTTCCGAAAAGAGCGCGATCGACAAGCGCCTGAAAGAGATCAGGGCCGAGTTGCTCGACAAGATGGGTGGCGCTTCGGCAGCCAGGATTTCGGATGGTCGAACGATCACGGCCAAGACCGTCGAGCGGGCCGGCTACGAGGTCAAACCCACCAGCTACATCGATCTGCGCGTGAAAAGCGCACGCCTGTAGGCGCGCCCGGCAAGTCCGAGAAACAGGAGAATTTCCAGATGAACGCTCTCACCAAAACTGAAAACGTCGACCCCTCGACTGGCGAGATCACGACAACTGGTCTTCCCGCCGGTTACCAGGCCGGCAACCAGAGCCTGGCGGTGTCGATCGCCATGGCCGAGGTGGACCAGCAGATCACGACTGCGCACGCTTATCCCCGCAGCGTCGACCTCGCCGTCAAGAACATCCTGACCCTCGCGACGCTCGACGAGGAAACTGCGAAGGAATGCGTCTACGCCCTCCCGCGTGGCGGCAAGCCGATCAAGGGACCGTCGATTCGCCTCGCCGAGATAATCCAGTCCCAATGGGGAAACAATCGCGTCGGCACGCGCGTCGTGCACGTCGACCGGATTGAGAAATACATCGAGGCCGAAGGCGTTTTCCACGACCTCGAGACGAACTCGGCGACGACATCGCGCGTCCGCCGGCGCATCGTGGACAGCAGAGGCAAGCTCTACAACGACGACATGATCATCGTGACCGGCAACGCTGCCGCGTCGATCGCGAAGCGCAACGCCATCCTCGCCGGTGTTCCGAAGGCGGTCTGGCGGAAGGCCTATGGCGAGGTTGAGCGCGTCATTGTCGGCGATGTCACCACGATGGCGGAGAAGCGGGAAGACGCCATGAAGGCCTTTGCGGCATTCGGCGTCACCCCGGAGCGCATCTTCGCGGCGCTGGAGATCGGCGGCCTCGCCGACATCAACCTTGAGCATTACACGACCCTGATCGGCATGCACCAGGCGCTGCGCAGCGGTGAAGCGACCGTCGAAGAGATGTTCCCCGTCGCTAAGCCGAAGGCCGATCAGCCGGCCGACCTCAAAGGCAAGCTCGACAAGCTGGCCGAGGGGAAGGACCAACCATCCACCGCCGGTGACCAGCCGGCAAAGCAGCAGGAAACTCAGGAATCGGACGCCGGATCTTCTCCGTCTGGCTCCGATGCGCCCGGCAAGCAGGCCTCAACGCCAAAGGCGACTGCTACCGAGCAAAAGCCGTCGTCCGCCCCCGTCCCCCCGGCGGACGACGGCGATCCCATCGCCGTGGCGACGCGTCTCGGGCGCGCCGCTTATCGCAATGATCTCAGCGAGCGCGCCGTCCCGGCCGACTACAAGCAGAAGGGCAGGGAGGCTGAAAAGGCGGCTTGGATCGCCGGCTTCCGCGACGAGGCCGACAAGGATGCGCCGGAGCCCGGCTCGGTCGAGGAGGACTGAGACGATGGGCCTTTTTCAACTTAGAAGGGCGATGCACGAGGTCGAACTTGTCGAAACCGACTTCAAGCCCGACACCCTGATACAACTGTCCTTGCTGGACCGCAGCGCGCAGAAGGTCGGCGAAACACTGGACCGGCTGCGGGCCGGCGAGACCGACCTCGCGCAGCAGATCGCAACGCTCAGCGAGGAACTTAGGCAGACCCGCATAGCGATCACGGCCTTCGAAGCCGCCGGCGCCGTCCTCGACGGTACCAAGCAGCCGGCTATTGCCGATGATCCCCATACGGTCGAGCGGCAGGTGCCGCGGGCGGTGTCGGCATGATGAAGTTCCGCAAAGGTGATCTTGTGTCGATCACGGCCAGGGTCAAATACGACCAGAACGACGAGGGCGTCGTCTGGCTGATCGTTGGTCGCGGCCAAGATGCGATGGTCAAGACATCCGACATCACGATGGTGTCGCCACACTTCAACGTCGGCGACCCCGTCATACATTCCAACGGCGCGACCGGCTTCGTCCGTGCTGTCCAAGACAGCCATGCATGGGTTGAACTTGACGACAAGACCGGTTTTGCGACTTGGGCGGCCGCAGAATTGCGCCTGATCGGAAACGAGCCGGCTAGCCACGAATATGAGAGGCCTTCGTCCCGCCTGGTGATTTCTGGCGAAGAGCCGGAGGTGGTATTCTGATGGTCGCTCCTCTCTCCCTCATACGCGTGGCCGATACCGAGACCACCGGCCTGTCCGACCCGAAGGAGCTAGTTGAGATCGGATGGACCGATGTCCGACTCTTCCCGACCGGATGGGTGATCGAGAGCGGTCCCCACGCTCGTTTCGTGAACCCGGGAATGCCGATCACGCCCGGAGCACGCGCGTCACACCATATCACCGATGAGGAAGCGGCGACCGGCGTTGCGCCCGATGATGCCCGCGCCCTGATCGAAAACGGGGTGGATTTTCTCTGTTTCCACAATGCAGCTTTCGACACGCCGCTGATCAAAAGCACCAAGCCGACCATATGCACCTTCAAATGTGCGAAAGAGGTCTACCCGGACCTCGAATCCCACAAGAACGGCGCAATCTGGTACGCGCTTGGTCTAGGAGGCGGCGCGAAGCAGATGGAGCCCGTGCACCGCGCCGGCCCGGATAGCTGGACGACCGCCCACATCTTGCTCGATCTTTTGCGAGTTCTGCCCGTCGAGACCATGGTCGACATCTCGGCCAACCCTCTGCGGCTGCTGAAAATCAATTTCGGCAAGTATGCCGGCACGCCGTTCTCCGATCTCCCGACCGACTACCTCGATTGGATTCTGCACAAGTCCGATATGCGTAACGATCCCGACAAAGAGGATGTCGTCCACACCTCGCGCCTGGAATGGGCCAAACGCAATACCGAACCGTCACAGCCGTGGTTGACCACCAACGTTGCCACCGATCCCGACGCGTGGCGCAAAGAGATGGAGAAATTCTGATGGACGCCGAGACCCAAACTGGACCCGCAGAACCGGAACAGCCGTTCGAGTGGATGATGGTCGAAATCTTCGGTCATCGATCCCATTGGGGTCGCGGCATTGAGGTAGAGCGCTTCGGCGCCAAGATGCTGCGCATCGACGTCCCGCAGGTTGAGTGGTCGACGCCGTCGGCCGAGAAGCCGGAGCCGCAGCTCATCGTTACCGGCTGGGTGTCGCACTTTTACGGCGGCGCCTCGATCTTCTCCAACACGTTGACGGACGAGGCCACGGTGTTGCGGCGCTGCGCACCATATCGGAAGCCGGCGCTATACATCGCGCCGCCGGACGAGGTTCCGGACGACGACTTCGCGCCTCCGCTTTCCCACATCGAGCCTCCGTCGGAATTTGACGAAGAGGAGCCATTCTGATGTCCAGCTCCGTCACCCGAGCCGGCGCGGTCCTGGCCGCGCTTGAGGATCACCAGATCAAGACAGCGGATCACCTCGCCGCCAGCGTCGGCGTCTCCCCGCGCACGATCTACCGCTACATGCGCGACCTCCGCGCCGCCGGCCATCCGATCCTGTCGGGTGCCGGCATGGGCTACCTCCTGAAGGAAAGGCCGTCGAAATGACCAGCGAACACAGGCTGTGGGCGATCTTCTGGATTGCGTTCTTCGTATCCATCGTCGCGGTGCGCATCGCGAGCCACGACGGCTGCCTCGCCTTCTGCACCAACATCGCAAGCTCCGGAGCGAACTGATGAAGGTCAAGCGAGCCGAAACGATCGCGTTCTTCCTCTGCGACGAGTGCAGCGCCGTTCATATCGGCCTGTGGCGCAACGGCCAGATGTTCGCCGAGGCGATCCCAATCGATCCTGACGCGGTGGTCGAAGACCTGCAGGCTACCATCGCCGAGAGCAAGGCGCGACAGGGCATCACAAACACGCCGGCCGTCGGTCACAGGCATTGAGATCAGAGATGGAAGCTCAACTCGCAAAACGTGGCGGTCGCTTCATTGACCTGAGCGGCAAAAGGTATGGTCGCCTTGTCGTCAAGGGCCTCTCGCACGTCGCGGATACGAAGCACATCTACCGCTGCGAGTGTGACTGCGGCGAAGAGGTCTTTGCACGCGGCGAGCATCTGAAGCAGGGCCGCAAGATATCATGCGGCTGCGCTAAGAAGGCTCGAGCGCAGCGGCAGGGTTGGGCAAACCGGACCCATGGCGCATCCAGTTGCGCCGGCACGAAGCCGCCGAGCGCTACCTACAAGACCTGGAAGTCGATGAAGGAGCGGTGTCTCTCGCCGCGCCACAAAAGCTACGACCGATACGGCGGACGCGGCATCACGATCTGCGACCGGTGGCTAAACGGCGAAGGCGGACTATCCGGCTTCGAATGCTTCCTCGCCGACATGGGCGAGCGTCCAAGCCAAACACATTCAATCGATCGCCACCCCGACAACGACGGCAATTACGAGCCCGGCAATTGCCGGTGGGCGACGCCGTCGGAACAACACTGGACACAGCGGAAGGAAGGCTAAATGGCCGGTTCACTGAATCGCGTGATGCTGATCGGAAATTTGGGCGCTGATCCCGACATCAAACGCCTGAACAGCGGCGACACGGTCGTCAATCTACGTATCGCCACCTCAGAATCCTGGCGCGACAAGAACAGCGGTGAACGCCGCGAAAAGACGGAATGGCACCAAGTGTGCATCTACAACGAGGGTATCGCCAAGGTCGCAGAGCAATATCTGAAGAAGGGGATGAAGGTCTACGTCGAGGGCCAGCTGCAGACGCGCAAGTGGCAGAAAGACGGCGAGGACCGCTACACCACGGAGATCGTTCTGCAGAAGTTCCGGGGCGAGCTTCAGATGCTCGACAGCAAGAACGATGGCGATCGCAACGAGGGCCGCTCCCAGCGCAACGATGACTATGGATCGCGCAAC
The DNA here is from genome assembly GCF_004023265.1 of Mesorhizobium sp. M1A.F.Ca.IN.020.06.1.1. Taxonomy (NCBI): domain Bacteria; kingdom Pseudomonadati; phylum Pseudomonadota; class Alphaproteobacteria; order Hyphomicrobiales; family Phyllobacteriaceae; genus Mesorhizobium; species Mesorhizobium sp. M1A.F.Ca.IN.020.06.1.1. The sequence goes on along the minus strand of NZ_RZSR01000153.1, from coordinate 2,694 downwards.
GGCGGCGGTCGGCAGAGCGATTTTGGCGGCGGAGGGCAGGGCGGAAGGCCCTCATCCAGAGAACTTGACGACGAAATTCCATTTTTTATGGAGTGGCGCTGATGGCCGCGCGCACCCCCGAACAAGTCTCAAGCGATCCGGCACAGCCCACACGCGATCTTGGGCTGGCGGCATTCACGAAATACTTCGTGAAGAACTATCCAGGCCCAGACACGATCATCCATAAGCCCGAATGGCACGCTCCAAAGCTCTATCGTGCCGCGATCGACGCATACCGTCGCGCGGCCCGTTCCGTACCGGAAGCGGGGAAGGCGGTGGACGAGACGCTGACAGCACTGTCAGGGTTTCTCGTGTTCCTCAAGGATATGAGGTTCACTGGCTCATGGGACTTGCCAACACTCAACCGCGCCATAGAGGTAGGCGAAACGATCGCGGAGCAGCAGGCCGCCCTCGCATCCGTCCCAGCACCATCAGGAGATGAGCCGGCTTGGGGACAGGCGGTCAGAGCGGCCACTCGTGAAAGCCACGCCAGCATCTATGCCGTAGGTGCCCCACAGGCGGTACCGGCAGAGGATATCGCGGGCCTGGTCGAGCGGCTGAATGACATCATTACCGATCAGCGCGCTGACCAGCGTGAGTACGGCGGAGCGGCTGTTAACCCTGACGTATTAAGCGAAGCCGCCGCCGCGCTCACCAGCCTCTCTGCCGAACGGGATGCGCTTGCAAAGAAGGTTCAGGCTTTCCGGAATGATGGCCTTGTGCAGGCCGCCATTGCCCGTCAAGGCGCCCTGCAAGAGGAATTGGACGAGGCGCGCGAAGCAAACCGCAAGCTGCATCGTCGCGTGCAGAAGTTCGAAGGCGCGGAGACGTCATTCCGCATGTCTTTCGCTTCGTGGGCCAAGGTTCTATTCCGAGCCGAAAGCACACCGGAGCGCCGGCCTGACTTTGAGTCATGGCAACGTGAAATCGACAAGGAATTCGCCAGCGGCAGAGCGGAAGCAGCAGAGGCCCGCGCCACCGCCTCCGAAGCCGAAGCCTCAGATCTGCGCAGGAAGCTGGAGGAGAGGGACGAGGCTTTGAAGCCATTCGCCACTTTCAGTGATCACAAGACGAGCTACGTGGAATTGCCTGTTCGCTGGTGCATAGCCGCCGCCCGCGCCCTCGCCGCATCCCCCGCCGCACAGACCGATGGAGGTGGGGAATGACCGACCGCCCCATCCTATTTTCTGGCTCCATGATCCGCGCGCTGCTCGCCGGCACGAAGACGCAAACCAGGCGTGTCCTGCAGGGCCTCGGGGACCAGCCGATCGTCGAGTACGACGGCATGTATATGTGGAAGCAGGGATATCGATGGGGCGCGGTGACCGATCCGAAGTTTCCGCCCGGTGTGCGCTTCGCCATCGGCGACCGCCTGTGGGTGCGCGAGGCTTGGCGGACCGAAAGCCGCGCCTATGACGATCTGGCCCCGACCGATATGGGCGGCGAAGAAACCGTCATCTTCGAAGCAGACGCCGATTGGAAGCTCAATAAATCGGTCGGCCGCCTTCGGCAGGGCATGCACATGCCGCGCTGGGCGTCGCGCCTCACACTCATCGTCACCGAGGTGCGCGTCCAGCGGCTGCAGGAGATCAGCGAGGAGGATGCCGCTGCGGAGGGGCTGCTTTCTTGGCGGTATCAGGACTGTGATGGCGACCCTAAACTCGATGGTCGCCCATACAAGGCCACCTTGTGGCACTGGGCCCAGCCGGAGACCGAGTTTGACGGGTTCTCCTCCGCTACCGGAGCCTACCGCGATCTCTGGGATCACCTCAACGAGGCGCGCGGCTACGGCTGGGCGACGAACCCCTGGGTGATCGCCGTCTCATTCACGGTCGAGCGGCGCAATATCGACGTGGGGCGACCATGACAGATCGACCACACCCAACCGTTGTCCATCGCTATGCCATCCCGCTCGATGTCGCACTGGAACAGCTCATCGGCAGGGAGGCGACCGACGCCGAGGGCTGGAATGCCTCGGTTCAAGGTGATGATCTGGTGATCGAGGTTGTCGCGCCGGCATATGTCGGGCGCACGGTCGAGGTACCCGATGATTTCGATGTCGAAAAACTCTGTGACGCGATTCTTGCTGGCGAATTCAAGCTATCGCCGGCAGAGCCACGACCACCGCCCTCCGGTGAGACGCAGAAAATTAACACGCCCGAGAAGCCGAAGGGTGGGCCGCTCGCGCAGCGGGCCGGGATCATGTGCGGTGAGCGTGGTTTCTGGACCTTCATCACCAAGCGGTTCGGCGTCGCTATCGCCTCGGCCGACGAGGCCGCCGTCTGGCTAAAGGCGCGCTGCGGCGTCGAAAGCCGCGTCGAATTCGACCACATCGAAGCCAAGGCAGCAAACTTCCGCGAGATCGACAAGCTCTACCGGCTTTGGCTCGAGGGATTCGACTGAAATGTGGGGACCGCGTCCATGCCGCTCTTGACGCCGGAACAAGCGTGCGCCGAACTTGGGATCGGCGAGGACACGCTCCGCGCCCTCCGCAAGGCCGGCGAGATCCCGTATGTGAACATCGGTCAGGGGAAGAAGCGCGAGACACCGCGGTATGAGCTCGACGATCTGAACGCCTGGAAGGCGAAACGAAAGAAGGTCGCATCATGTCCGTCTATCGAAGGACCGATTCCAAGGACGGCGTCTATTCGCTGT
>NZ_RZSR01001531.1:0-814 GCF_004023265.1 Mesorhizobium sp. M1A.F.Ca.IN.020.06.1.1 | reverse complement strand
GCCGAGCCGAGGCGGTGTGGAAGGCAACTTCCGCCGCCGACAGGGCACCCACACCCTCGACCGGCCGCGTCGGCGCGCCGAACGGGTCGCGCCCCAGCCAGTTGGCGGCGATCCGCGCCAACGGCTCATCCTGCCGCGGGGTAAAGTAAATGGCATAGCGCATCGAAAATCCTCGTCAGACCGCTGCCATAGGTGATTTCCATGACGGATTGACGAAGCTTTCATGGGTTTTCGAAGGCAACCCAGGCTCCGGCGGTCCTTAGCCGACGATTTTCCCGAACTGGACCAACAGGTTGAGGGCTATGAAAAATCTCACGCCTTCATCAGCCACTCATGCTCGGCGGCGTTGTGGAATTTCCATGTCCGCTTCGGGCCGGCCATGACATTGAGATAGTAGAGATCATAGCCGTGGCAGGCCGCACACGGGTGGTAGCCCTTCGGCACCAGCACGACATCGCCGTCCTCGATCGCCATCGCCTCGTCCAGATCGCGCACGCCATTTCTGTCGGCGTCGGTGTAGACGCGCTGGAAGGCGAAACCCTGCGGCGGGTTGAGGCGGTGATAATAGGTCTCCTCGAGATAGGACTCGGCCGGCAGATTGTCCTGGTCGTGTTTGTGCGGCGGATAGCTGGAGGTATGGCCGCCGGGCGTGATGACCTCGACCACCAGCAGCGAGTCGGCCGGCTTGCCCTCGGGCAGGATGTTGGTGACGTAGCGGGTGTTGGTGCCCTTGCCGCGCACTTCCTGACCGAGATCGTCGGGCGCAATGACGCGGGCGGGCAGGCTGCCGCCAAGACCGGGCGCCGAGCAGACG
>NZ_RZSR01001530.1:0-816 GCF_004023265.1 Mesorhizobium sp. M1A.F.Ca.IN.020.06.1.1 | reverse complement strand
TCCCTCTCAAGCCCCTCGGCCGCCTTGCCGGCAAGGGCGGCGCCGACCACGCGGTAGCCCGCGAGCTCCCAGGCCTCGCGGGCGGCGTTCATCATGGTGGTCTTGCCGGCGCCGGCGCGGCCGACGACTGCGGCGATGGCGCCCGCCTTCGTCACATGCTCGATAGCAGCTCTCTGCTCGGCGGAGAGCCGCTCGTGACGCGAGAAGACGCCCTCCAGCACCTTATCGCGAACGCCATGCGAGCCGCGCTCCGACAGCCAGATCGCGCGGCGCGCCATGCCGGCTTCGAGGCGGATCAGCTCGCGCGTGGTATAGCGCGCCGGCGTCCTCTCGCCGGTCGCGAAGTCGACGCTCTCACGCTCGATGCGGAGCAGCTTCGGGCTTTGCAGAATGCGCGCCATCAGATTCCGGAAGTCGCCGGCATCCTCGACATAGCGGTGCAGCACCTTGGCGATATCGCGCTCGGTAAAGACGCTCTTTTCCGAAGAGACTACATCGAGCACGATCTCCGGCTTGCGCAGGATGCGTTTGCGGTTCTCGGCCTTGCGCTCCTCGAACAGCTCGATGCGTTCGAGCTTCGGCGACCAGCCAGCCTTCTCGCCCTTCCGGTCGATCGCCTTCGTCGCCACGCCGATATGCGTCGTCGGCACCAGGTCGATGCCACGCTCGGCATAGGAACGTCCGTCGATGCGGATTTCCAAACCGGCGAGCGCCAGATGCTGATTCTGCAGGTCGAGCCAGCGATTGCGCTGCTCCAGGAATTCCGCCTTCTCGCCGGACCAGAGTCGGTAGACGATCTTGCCGGCCTTGTTGCGC
>NZ_RZSR01001529.1:0-816 GCF_004023265.1 Mesorhizobium sp. M1A.F.Ca.IN.020.06.1.1 | reverse complement strand
TTCCAAGGCGCGGCGCCCGATTCCTTTGCCGAAAGCCGGCTTTTGTTTGCCGGGCGGGTGCGCGACGCGGAGGCTTCGTTTGCCGACCTGAAGCTCACCTGGTCGTTCCGCTCGAGCGACGACGTGCTTGCCGCCGTCGACCGCGTCTTCGCCGAGCCAGGCGTGCGACGCGGCATCAGCCACGATCCCGATCCGCTCAGCCACAAGGCGATCCGCACCGATGCGCCGGGCTATGTCGAGGTGTGGCCCTCGATCGGCGCCGAAATGGTCGAAGAGCCCGACGACTGGACCTTGCCGGTCAACCACGCCAGCGCGCCCGCCGTGCGCGTGGCCGAACATGTGGCAACGACGATCCAGAACTGGCTGCGCAACGGCGAGGCCATCGAAGGCAAAGGCCGCAAGCTGACCGCCGGCGACATCCTGGTGCTGGTGCGCAAGCGCGATCGCTTCGTGCACGCGCTGTCGCGCAGCCTCAAGAACCGGCAGATCCCGGTTGCCGGCGCGGACAGGCTGAGCCTTCCCGGCCATATCGCCGTGCAGGACCTGATCGCGCTCGGCCATTTTTTGATTCAGCCGGAGGACGACTTGTCCCTGGCCGCCGTGCTGCGCAGCCCGATCTTCGAGGTTTCCGAGGAGACGTTGCTCACGCTCGCTGGCGAGCGGCCAAAGGGCCAGTCGCTGATCGCCTCGCTCCGGCAGCATGCCGGCGGAGACGAGGTCTTGGCCGCCGTTGTTAGCCGGCTCGATGGCTGGGCGACTGAGGTGGCGTTCAAGCCGGTGTTTGAATTCTATGCCGCCGCGCTTTCGCGTGACGGC
>NZ_RZSR01001528.1:0-819 GCF_004023265.1 Mesorhizobium sp. M1A.F.Ca.IN.020.06.1.1 | reverse complement strand
GACGAAATGCTCGCCGAACAGCGCGCAGACGATCCAGAGCAGGACGATGCCGAGCCCGGTCAGGAAGGTTCCCGATCGCAAGAGCGAATGCAGCACCTCGCCCCAGGGGCTGCGCTGTGTCGCGGCGTCCGGCGTTGGCAGGTTAGCGGGTGTGTCTGTCGCGCTCATTGCTCCGCTCCCAGCCGGATGCGCGGATTGAGCACCGAATAGAGGAAATCGGCGATCAATGTGGCCACCGCATAGACGATGCCGATGGTGAGGATGCCGGCCTCGAGCATCGGAAAATCCTTGCCGCGGGCGGCAGTGAAGATCAGCGAGCCGATGCCCTGGTAGCGGAACAGCGTCTCGATCACGACAAGGCCGCCGATGAGGTAGCCGGTCTGGGTTGCGATGACGGTGATGGTCGGCAATAGCGCGTTGCGCAGCACATGCCGCCAGATCACCGTGCGCCAGGGCAGACCTTTAAGCACCGCGGTGCGCGTATAGTCGGAGTCGAGCGCCTCGATCATCCCCGACCGCGCCATGCGAGCGATATAGCCGAACAGCACCAGAAACAGCGGCAGCGACGGCAGGATGAGATAATAGAGCTGGGTGAAGACGCCGGCACCCTTCGGCCAGGCCGCCGCGATCGGCAGCCAGCGCAGCCAGACGCCGAAGATCAGGATCAGGATGATGCCGGTGACGAACTCGGGCAGCACCGTCACCGACAATCCGCCGAGGCTGATGATGCGGTCGAGCGGCCGGTTGAGGTTGAGCGCGGCGATCACGCCGCCGAGGATGCCGATCGGCACCACCAGCACGAAGGCGACAAGCGCCAGC
>NZ_RZSR01001527.1:0-822 GCF_004023265.1 Mesorhizobium sp. M1A.F.Ca.IN.020.06.1.1 | reverse complement strand
GTGCCCGACTTCCAGGTCACCGGCCTTGAATTCATGCGCCTGGGCGCCGGGAACGCACGCGAACAGGAAAAGAGCGAACACGGCAAGGCCGAGCCGTTCGAAACCGCGCGGACGAGCTTGCGCTCGCGATGCGGGAAGAAGATTGGACATGGTTGCTCCATGAGTATGGGATCGCGCCGTGATCCGGCCGCGAGCAGTCTGATCTTGGATGAATGCGCCCGCGAAAGGTTTCGCGGGTTTTTGTCAGACTGCGGCCGGCGGCGCGCGCGGATTGGCCGGAGAGCGGTCGCGGGCAAAATCGAGATGCCGGAAGGCCGGAGGCGGGAAAGCGACCGCGTCGAACACCAGCACCCTGGCGGGCGCGCCGGTATCCGGCGGCGGCAGATGCGCCGGCGAAACCGTGCTGCAGCCAGCCAAGCAGCAAGCCGGCATATGCTGCCGGTGCGGATCGCCGCCCGGAAGCTTGACCGCCCCGTCATGCGTGCAGATGACGTTGCCGAAGGCATCAAGCTTTGAAGGCGCGCCAAAGGCGAAGGCGCCAAGTGCCGACTGAAGCAACAGCAGCAGCGCCGCGACGAACGCGGCCGGCATGCTCCATCGTCTCAGCCGGATATCCAAAAGACCTGCCTCTTTCCAGCAATTCGACCGACCCTAGCATGGGGCCGGCGGCCGGAAAATCGGCAAAACCGGGCTGCGGCAACGCGGCGCGACGCGCCTGATCAGGCGGGCTGCACCTGCCGTCCTTCCGGAATGGAGCTCAACAGCGTCTGGCGGGCCGACTTCAGGTGCTTGCGGCAGGCGGCGTCCACTTTGGCGGGATCG
>NZ_RZSR01001526.1:0-823 GCF_004023265.1 Mesorhizobium sp. M1A.F.Ca.IN.020.06.1.1 | reverse complement strand
GTGCCGTCCTTCCTCGCGCCGATCTTGACGTCGATCGAGGTGGCGCTGGTTGGCCCTGAGGCGCGGAACACTTCGTCGCGGGTCATCACCAGCTTCACCGGGCGGCCGGCCTTGCGCGACAGGGCCAGCGCCACCGGCTCGGCCCAGACATGGGTCTTGCCGCCGAAGCCGCCGCCGATCTCGGAAGAGGTGACGCGCAGCTTCGAGACTTCGAGGCCGAGCAGCTGGGCGCAATGCTGGCGATAGACGAAATGACCTTGCGTGCAGACCCAGAGATCGGCCGTGCCGTCGGGATTGACGCTCGCCACGCAGGCATGCGGCTCGATATAGCCCTGATGCGTCTGCTCGGTCTTGAAGGAGCGCTCGACGACGAAATCGGCCTGGGCAAAACCCTGGTGGACGTCGCCATGGCCGTATTGCGTGCGCTTGGAGACGTTGGACGGCTTGACCGGCTTTTCCTCCAGCCCTTCGGTGAAGATGGCATCGTTGATGAGCGGGGCGTGGTGCTGCATCGCCTCGTCGACGTCGGTCACATGCGGCAGCACCTCATAGTCGACCTCGATCAGCTTCAGCGCCTGCCTGGCGGTGCGGGCATCGATCGCCGCCACCGCGGCCACGGCATGGCCGTCATAGAGCGCCTTCTTGCGCGCCATGCAATTGTCGAGGGTGTCGAACATGCCGGCATCGCCATCGGTCAGGTCCGGCAGGTCTTTCGCCGTGATCACCGCCTTCACGCCGGCGAGCTTTTCGGCTTTCGAGGTGTCGATCTTCTTGATGATCGCGTGGGCGTGCGGGCTGCGAAGCACACGGCCGACCAGCTGCC
>NZ_RZSR01001525.1:0-826 GCF_004023265.1 Mesorhizobium sp. M1A.F.Ca.IN.020.06.1.1 | reverse complement strand
ATCTAAAATCGCGGCCGCGCCAGTCACCGCCGCGCCGCCAGCGCCAGTCATACATCTGCCGCCGGTCGTTGCCGCCGGCCCAGCTGTCGCGAACGCGGATGATGGTGGATGCGGCCGTGCTGGTCACGGTCGACATATCGGGCTGCAGGACCGGGCCGGCAATCGACGGCACCGTCAGCCCAGCGGAGAGACCCAAGGCCAGAAGCCCGGATCCAAGGGAAGACAAGAGCGGTTTCATTTCACTCTCCACGAGTAAGGCCCCACGCCCAAAACGCTCGGGAATAGGCCTATTGATGGAACTTTCCATCTGAACGGAAGATGAACAGAAAGGTTCCGTCAACCATAACGGGCGTGCGTATGCTCTTGTGTTCGCCATTGCTTGCGGGCAAAGGTCTCGGCCATGTCGCTGCGCCTCGCCACCTTCAATGTCGAGAACCTGATGAACAGGTTCGACTTCTCCGGCTATCGCAACCAGCTCATCGAGGACCGAACGCTGGCGCTGTTCGACATCCAGAGCGAAGCAGAATACAGGCTGCTCGAACAGGCGCGCGCCATCGCCCAGTCCGATGACACCCGCCAGCTTACCGCGCTCGCCATAGCCGCGACACGCGCCGACGTCATCTGCATGCAGGAGGTGGACAATATCGAGGGGCTGAAGGCCTTCGAATATGGCTATCTCTTCAAGATGATCGGGCAGGGCTACCGTCAGAAATACACCACCGCCGGCAACGACTCCCGCGGCATCGACGTCGCCGTGATGATGCGCAACGAGACCGCGCAGGGGCAGCCGATCGAATTCGTGCGCATGACCAGCCATGCCTATGTC
>NZ_RZSR01001524.1:0-828 GCF_004023265.1 Mesorhizobium sp. M1A.F.Ca.IN.020.06.1.1 | reverse complement strand
AAATAGGCCTCGCCCTCGGTCGCACCGTAGAGCACCGTGTTGCCGACGATGATCGAGTCAGCCGCGACGATCTTGGCCTCTTCCGGCGGCCGGATGACGATGCGGCCGCCCGACAGGCCTTTGCCGACATAGTCGTTGCCGGCGCCGACCAGCTCGAAGGAGACGCCGCGCGCGAGAAACGCACCGAAAGACTGGCCGGCCGTGCCGGTGAGCTTGACCTGGATCGTGTCCTCGCGCAGGCCTCTTTGCTTGAAGCGCTTGGCGACTTCGCCCGACAGCATCGCGCCGGCAGAGCGGTCGACATTGCGGATCGGCAGCTCGATGCTGACCGGCTGCTTGGCTTCCAGCGCCGGCTTTGCCAGCTCGATCAGCTTGCGGTCGAGCACGTCGTCGATCGGATGCTTCTGCCGCTCGCTCCAGTGCAGCGCCTCAGGCGGCGCCTCCGGCTTGAAGAACATCTTCGAGAAGTCGAGCCCGCGCGCCTTCCAGTGCTGGATCACGTCGCGCTTCTCCAGAAGGTCGGTGTCGCCGATGATCTGGTCGAGATGGGTGAAGCCCATTTCGGCGAGCAGCGCGCGCACCTCCTCCGCCACGTAGAAGAAGAAGTTGATGACATGCTCCGGCGTGCCCTTGAAGCGCTTGCGCAGCACCGGGTCCTGCGTCGCCACCCCGACCGGGCAGGTGTTCAGGTGGCACTTGCGCATCATGATGCAGCCGGCCGCAATCAGCGGCGCGGTCGAGAAGCCGAACTCGTCGGCGCCGAGCAGCGCGCCGATGATGACGTCACGGCCGGTGCGCAACCCGCCGTCGACCTGCAGCGCCACGCGG
>NZ_RZSR01001523.1:0-830 GCF_004023265.1 Mesorhizobium sp. M1A.F.Ca.IN.020.06.1.1 | reverse complement strand
CGGCGCTGTTTCTCGCCGGCGGAGCGCTGCAGATCGTAAGCTCGGTCGACGTGCACAGCATCAAGGTGGAAGCGGCGATGCCCTATGCGCCGCCGATCATCATCTTCCTGGCCGCGGTGGCGCTGATGGCTTGGTCGCTGCGCCTCAACCTTTCCCGGGGCGGCTGGCGCCGGATCGGGCTGATGACCTATCCGCTCTACCTCATCCACGATGTCGTCGGCGCGGCGCTGCTCGGCGTCCTGATCCGCGCCGGCGTGCCATACCTGGTTTCGATCCCGATCGTCGGCATGGCCATGATCGCGGCAAGCTGGCTGGTGGCGGCCGAGGCCGAGCCGCGCGTCCGCATGCTGCTCGACCGCACGCTTTTCCGTTATCGGCTCAAAGCAGCCTAAAGCGCATCGCGCTGAAACGGAGTCAGCCGACGCTTTTCGGGGTATTGATGCACGTCGTTTTGCCAAGACCGCTGCGCCTTTTTGGCGATGTGCATCGAGCAGCCCGGTGTGGAAATGTTTGCATTCGACATGATATCGAGGCTTGGTCCACGCTCCGTGGCATGACCCTAGTTTGAGTACCGAGCCTCAATCCGTGAGCCTGTTCCAACGATCGAGACGACCCCGGCCCTTGCCGCGCGAACGGCTGATGATGGATATGCGCGACACGGTGGTCTACGCGATCGGCGACGTGCATGGCTGCTACGACGAGCTGAGCACGCTGGAGCAGAAGATCGAGCTCGACGCGCTGCAGTTCCGCGGCCGCAAGATCATCATAATGCTCGGCGACTATGTCGACCGCGGGCCCAATTCGCGGCGCGTGGTCGAGCATCTGATGGC
>NZ_RZSR01001522.1:0-832 GCF_004023265.1 Mesorhizobium sp. M1A.F.Ca.IN.020.06.1.1 | reverse complement strand
CGGTCTATGTGCAGCAGCTCGTCGCGGACCAGAGCAAGGTGACGATGGTCGCGGGCGTGGTGATGTCGGCGGCCGCGCTTGGAACCATCCTGTCCTCGTCGTGGCTGGGCAAGCTTGCCGATCGGGTCGGCCACTGGAACGTGGTCGTCGGCGCGCTCGCCGTTTCGGCCCTGCTGCTTGTCCCGCAAGCTTTCGTCACCGACGGCTGGCAGCTGATCGGGTTGCGCTTCCTGATGGGGCTGGCGCTGGGCGGCCTCCTGCCCTGCATCACCAGCGTCATCCGTCACAACATCCCCGACGGCGTCGGCGGCAATGTGCTCGGACTATCGATCTCGGCGCAGTATGTCGGCCAGGTCGCGGGACCGCTCGCCGGCGGCTTCGTCGGCGGCCATTTCGGCATGCGGGCGGTGTTCTTGGGCACATCGGTGCTGATGGCGCTGGGGGCGGTCTATAACTGGATTGTCCAGACGCGGCGCGCACGGCATATGCTGCTCGAGGCCGGCGAATCCTGAGCCGCGCGCGATCGAAGACGGAGCATCGAAATGAGTCTTGCCGGGCAACCATCAGACGGCGGCAGCCGCATCCTCGTGCTGGCAGGCGGTCTCGTCGGCGCGGCAGGGGTGGCGCTGTCGGCGGCGGCCGCGCATCGCGGCGGCGCCTTCACCGGCACGGCCGCATCCTTCCTGCTGATGCATGCGCCGGTCTTCCTCGCCATCGGTCTTATCGGCGGCAGCCGGTATCTCAGGATCGCAAGCCTGGCGCTGCTTGTCGGCCTGCTGCTGTTCTCGGTCGATCTTCTCGCCCGGGATTTCCTCGGTTCGCGGCTGTTTCC
>NZ_RZSR01000152.1:0-8631 GCF_004023265.1 Mesorhizobium sp. M1A.F.Ca.IN.020.06.1.1 | reverse complement strand
TCGCTGGCCAGTCCGGTGCAGGCGATGTTTCCGGCGATCGGGGGACTGCTGCTCGGCCTTTCGGTGATCTGGCTGAGAAGGCGGAAGTTCAGAACGCCTGTCGACCCGATCGAAGCCAACGCGCTCTACGGTGGGCGCATGTCGCTCACCGATACGTTCATCATTGTCGGCCAGACCATGATCTCCAGCGGCTTCGGCGCCTCGGTCGGTCTGGAAGCCGGTTATACGCAGGTTGGTTCCGGCATCGCCTCGAGGCTGGCGCGCGCCTTCCGGCTGCGCCGCAACGACGTGCGCATCCTGGTCGGCTGCGGCGCCGCCGGCGCGATCGCTGCCGCCTTCGACGCGCCGTTGACGGGTGCCTTCTACGGCTTCGAACTGGTCATCGGCATCTACTCGGTGGCCAATGTGGCGCCGGTCATGACGGCGGCGATCGCCGCCTCGCTGACGGCTGAGATGTTCGGCGGCGTGCCGTTTCCGCTCGAACTTTCCGGCCTGCCGACGCTGACCGCCAGCCAGTATGTGCCGTTCCTGCTGCTGGGACTGCTCGGCGGGGCGGCGTCCATCGCGATCATGCATCTGGTGAGCCTTATCGAGCGCGTCTTTGTGCGGCTGGCGATCGACGCTTCCGTCAGACCTTTCATCGGCGGCATCGTTGTCGGGCTGCTCGGGCTGGTCACGCCGCAGGTGCTGTCCAGCGGACACGGCGCACTCCACCGCGAGTTCGCCATGAACTACGCGCTTCCCGTGGTGGCCAGCGTCTTCGTGCTGAAGCTTGCTGCCTCGGCGATCTCGCTCGGCTCCGGTTTCCGCGGCGGTCTGTTCTTCGCCTCGCTGTTTCTGGGGGCGCTGCTCGGCAAGGTCTTTGCCGGCGTCATGGTGATGGCCGCGCCCTCAACCGCGCTCGATCCGGCGGTCGCCGCCGTCGTCGGCATGACCTCGCTTGCCGTCGGTGTCGTCGGCGGCCCGCTGACCATGACTTTTCTCGCGCTGGAATCGACGCGGGACCTGACGCTCACCGGCGTGGTGCTGGCAGCGTCGATCATGTCGGCCATCCTGGTGCGCGAGACCTTCGGCTACTCCTTCTCGACCTGGCGCTTCCATCTGCGCGGCGAGACGATCCGCAGCGCCCACGACGTCGGCTGGATGCGCAGCCTCAATGTCGGGTCGATGATGCGCAAGGACGTCCGCACCATCGATGCTTCGATTACCTTGGCCGAGTTCCGCAAGGAGATCCCGCTCGGCTCGGCGCAGCGCGTCATCGCCGTCGAAGGGGGCCGGCACTATGTCGGCGTGCTGCTCGTGGCCGAACTGCACAGTGACCTCTCAGACGGCGAGACTCCGGTGCAGGCGCTCGCGCAGTTCAAGGATGCGGTGCTGGTGCCGTCGATGAACGTCCAGTCCGCCGCGGAGACCTTTCAGCGCGCCGGCGCTGAAGAGCTAGCGGTCGTTGAGGATTTCGACGACCGCATCGTGCTTGGCCTGCTCACTGAAAGCCATCTGATGCGGCGCTACGCCGAGGAGCTGGACAAGGCGCGGAGGGATCTTTCCGGCGAGGGCTGAGCCCTGATTCAATCGGCGGTCTTGCGGCCCTGCTTGGCGACTTTCCGCAGCATGGATGGGCCCAAGCGAAGAGACTCGGCTCGAGTTTTTCCATCTGTTTTGGCGCCACCCTGCCTTGCGACGAGATAGTTGGTCATCAACCTTGCCTCAACAGGCTCCGACATAAAGAACCCTTGTGCGCCGTGACAGTGTTCGTGGATCAGGAAGTCGAGTTGGGCTTCGTTCTCCACCCCTTCCGCAACAACGGTCAGGCCTAGCGAATTGGCCAGCGCGATGATGCCTCGGACCACGTTCTGTTTCTTCGTGGAGGAAGCCAGATCGCTGAGGAACGAGCGATCGATCTTTAATTGGTTCAAGTCGAAATCGGCAAGGTATCCGAAGCTCGCATAACCTGACCCAAAATCGTCGAGTGCCAGGCTCACTCCGAGGTTTCTAATCTTGCCGATACTCTCCAGAGCATTGCGGCTGTTCTGGATGAATATCCCTTCAGTGATCTCCAACTGCAGACGCGATGGAAGCAACCCCGTTTGCCGCAGCGTCTCGGTGAGATGCGTCAGATAGGCATCGGTCTGGAGGCTTCTTCCGGAGACGTTGACCGAGCAGATGAACTCTTCGGTGGAAATAGGCATCCATCGGGCGGCTTGCTCGCAAGCCTTGCCCAGAACCATCTTGTCGAGTTCCAGTATCAGCTCACTTCGTTCCGCGATCGGAATGAACGATGCCGGCGCACGAACCGCTCCCGAGACCGGGTCGTGCCAGCGGACCAGCGCCTCGGCCCCGATCATGCGGCCGGTCGCCAGCTCGAACTGGGATTGCCAGACCAGGAAGAACTCGTCGCAATTGAGGGCCCGCTTGATGGCCGCTTCTTCACCGAGCTGCATGTCGATCTGACTGAGGATCGCGGGCGAAAACGTCACGAAACCGGACCGCCCTTCGGCCTTTGCCGTGTAGAGAGCGCTATCGGCACTGTGCAGCAACGTGGAAATGTCGGAACCGTGCTGAGGGAAACATGCCATGCCGATGCTGGCGCCAATGCGCACCTGATGGCCCTCCAACTCTGCGAACCTGTTCAGCCGTTCGCGCAGACGTTGCCCCAAATCGTCATGATCATTCCGATCGGCAATAGCCATGATGGCGAATTCGTCTCCGCCCAATCGCACGGCGGCTACGTCGCCGGGCCGCTCGACCGACTGAAGGACCTCGGCAACCGCCTTCAGCAGCAGATCGCCGACGTGATGGCCGAAGGTGTCGTTCACGCTCTTGAAATGGTCGAGATCGATCAGGAGCAGCTGAAGCTGCCTACCGGTCTCCCTCGCCCGGTCCAGCATGGCGTCCCTGTTGGCTGCCATCCAGGCACGATTCTTCAGTCCGGTGGTCGCGTCGCGCCAGGCGAGAAATTCCAGCTTCTTTATCGTTTCCCGGCGCCCGATGAACAGAACCGCCGTCCCGATTGCCAGCAGCGACAAGATCGTCAGAGCAAAGGCTATCTGATAGTTGAACCGATTCAGGCTGACTTCCGACGCATAGAGATCGGCGTTAACGCCCTCGCCGTATTTGTAGTACTCGTCGTTCATCCGGCCGACGATCTGCTCCAGTTCCAGACCCAGTTCCTTCAAGCGCTGCTGATCGAACGGGAGCCCCGCCGCGATCACTGCGTCGAGCCGCGTTACCGCGTCGTTCACGCGCGGCACGATGCCTGCATATGCGGGAATTGCGCTGATCGTTTCGCCGCCGTCGACCCGCTTGAAGCGGATGTAAACCAGGTCGTTTGCAGCGGCCAGATGATCTAGGCTCGCCTGAGAGTTGGGCGCGACCTCAGCAAGCGAGATCATATCCCTCAGGTGGGTCACGTCGCGTATGGCAATATGGAATTCGCGGATGGCGAAGAACCCGAACCGGGGCAGCGAAGACTCGATCTTGCTGATACTGACAAACAGCATGACGATGAGGATCGCGGAACCGACCGCCGCCAGCCCTATGGCACTGCCATAGGTAAGCGGAATGCGCCAGCCTCTCAGTCGAGATCCCACCATGGAGGCCTACCAGCCGGTCAGTTGTCGGACTCGATCGTCTTGATCAGCCAAATCCATCGCGGTTTGCGGATCGGCGTGTCGAAGGCGGGGAAATCCTTGAGAGGATAGACCAAGCGGGTCGGACCTTGTGTTCGTCGGGTGAGCAACTCCCCGTCCTGGCGCGTCGCAAGAAGCAGAGGACCTTCCGTCCAATCCTCGTGCGGAATCACCTGCACGTAATCGTCCGCGGCCCTTAGAGTGACGGAATCCCTATCTGCCAATCCCAGGGACTTAAGCACGTCTCGGAACAGGACGCCTTCAAACGTCAATTGCCCTTGCTCGAAAGGACTTGTGGTGATGACTTTGTAGAGGCCGAGCTTTTCCAACTGCCTCAGTGTGACCGGGATCTGCTTGCCGTCCTTCTGAACGGTGAAAGCTACGGAGTCCGGCGGCTCCGGATAGCTGGCCGGTTCCAACGCCCGTGCAGTCAGAGTGCCGATCGCCAAGACAGCCAGCATCAGCAGGCTGCGCACGAGCATCAACGGTCCTTTTCTTAGCCAGGATGACATATCGCAATCCCTTCCCGCTCAGCAGATCGACAATGGTCCTTGCTGTACGACATCTTGCCGGCCGACATTCGATACTGCCGTTGAATGCTTAATTTTTTGATCGGCTTCCGTTCCCCGCCATGGGACCGTGGAAATGGCATCCGCCCCCTATTGCCAGCTGTACAGTGGTACTGTACAAGGTGTTAAGTGGAGGAAAACGGGATGCGCGAGGCTTCGGAGGACGGCCAGGCTCCGGCGACGAACGGTGCCGGCACGGCTGCAGCTCATGCGCAGCAGGTGCTGGGCGTGCGGCTCAAGGCCCTGCGCCTCGCTCGCCGTCTATCATTGCGTGACCTCGCGGAAGCGACCGGAACGAGCGCCAGCTTCATCAGCCAGCTTGAACGCGGGCTGACCGGCGCCAGTACTGCCTCGCTCAACCAGATGGCTTCGGCGTTGGGCGTGAGCGTCGCGATGCTGTTCGAGGAAAGCGCGACACAGAACCATGGCGTGCTCCGGCGCAGCGAGCGGCCAAGCCTTCCGCCCAGCAACGGCTGCCGTAAGATGCTGCTTTCCCGCCCGCCGCTGAGCGACATGGAGGTCTATGTCGGCGAGTTCGATATCGGCGGCTCGACCGGCTCCGCGCTTTACACGCATGGCGACGCGCAGGAGATGCTGATCGTCCTTCGCGGTGTCGTCGAGGTCTCTCTTGGCGACGCCCGCCACGTCCTCGAAGAAGGCGACAGCATCGAATACGCGACATCGACACCACATCGCAGCGAGAACATCGGCAGTGGTCGGGCCGAGGTGATGTGGATCATCGCACCGCCGACCTCGGCACGCGCCGAGCTCGATCAATACAAGCCCTGGAAACCGCTCGCGGCCAGGTAGTCCGATTAAACGCGGGCATAATGGGAGAGTCAGAGTTATGTTGAAGTCGAAACTTGCAGGTCTTGGCGCCGTGCTGGCGCTCGGAATGCTGACAACCACCGCCTTCGCACAGGAAAAGCCTGTCGCGGGCGAGGTGAAGGAAGGCTCGCTCAAGGGCAAGACCCTGACCTTCGTCTCCTATGGCGGCATCTATCAGGATGGCCAGGTGGCGGCGCTGAAGGAGTTCGTCGAGAAGTCCGGCGTCAAGCTGTTCAATGACGGGCCGACCGAGATCGCCAAGCTGCAGGCCCAGGTCGAATCCGGCAACGTCACCTGGGACGTGGTCGATACCGGCGATCTGCCGCCTTACGTCCATTGCGGAAAGCTGTTCCAGAAGCTCGATCTCTCGAAGCTCGACGTCTCGAAGATACCCGAAGGACAGGTCGGCGAGTGCTCGGTTCCGGCGATGAACTACGGCGTCGTGCTGATGTATAATAAGGAGAAGTACAAAGATAACCCGCCCAAGAACTGGGCTGACTTCTTCGACACCGACAAGTTCCCCGGCGTGCGCGCCCTGGACGGATCCGGCGATCCGACCGGTGGCCTGCTCGAACAGGCCTTCAAGGTGGCGGGCGGCGATCCGAAGGCGATGACTGCTGCCGACATCGACAAGGCCATCGACGTGATTCGCAAGCTCGGCCCGGACACGATCTACTGGAAGACGGGCGCTGAATCGCAGCAGCTCGCGGAGTCCGGCGAAGCCGACATGCTGATGATGTGGACCGGCCGCGCCATGACGGCGGTCAAGAACGGCGCCAAATACGCGCCCGCCTGGCAGGACTGGCTGGTGGTGATGGACCAGATGACGATCCCCGTCGGCGTCAAGGATACGGATGCCGCCTATGCGCTGCTGAATGCCTACCTCGGCAAGCAGGCGCAGGAGATTCTCACGCAGCAGACCTCCTACACGCCGATCAACAACGATGCGAAGCCGAAGGTTGACGAGTCGGTCGCAGCGTTCCTGACCAACACGCCCGAGCGCCAGAAGCAAGGCTACAAGCAGAACATCAAGTTCTGGGTCGAGAACTTCCCAGTGGCGCAGGAGAAGTGGTCCGCGCTGATGGCCGGCAACTGAGCTGACGGAGGCAAGGCCCGTGAGCGCGCTCGAACCGACGATCCAGACTGCCGAAAAACGGGCAGGATGGGCCTGGCGGCCGTTCGCGCTCACGCTGCCGGCCATGATCCTGCTCGCAGCTGTGATCGGCTATCCGCTGCTCACCATCGTGCTGCGCAGCCTCTCGGAGCCGGAATGGGGCGTGCAGAACTATGCCTGGTTCTTCGGCGCGCCCGTCAATCTCGCGGTGCTCCAGCGCACATTCACCATCTCGGCATGGGTGACGCTGGTCTGCGTGGTTTGCGCTTATCCTTATGCTTACCTCATGACCGCGGTCGGGCCGCGCGTGCGGCTCGTCCTGGTTCTCTGCGTGCTGATCCCATTCTGGGTGAGCGGCGTGGTGCGCACACTCTCCTGGGTGATCCTGCTGCAGGATTCCGGCGTCATCAACTCGCTGCTGAGATCAGCCGGCTTCGCGGGCATCCGGCTGATCCGCACCCAGACGGGCGTGGTGATCGGCATGGCGCAGGTGCTTTTGCCCTTCATGATCCTGCCGCTTTATTCGGTGATGAAAGGCATCGACCTCAGGCTGGTGCAGGCGGCGCGAAGCCTTGGCGCCCGGCCGTCCCGCGCTTTCTTCACAGTCTACCTGCCGCTGTCGCTGCCGGGCGTCTATGCCGGCGCAATCATCGTCTTCATCCTGGCGCTGGGCTTCTACATCACGCCGGCACTGCTCGGCGGGCCGCGCTCGACGATGCTGTCGACACTGGTGCAGACCCAGGTGCTCAGCCTGCTGCAATGGGGACGCGGCGGCGCGATGGGCGTGGTGCTGCTGGTCACGACCTTCCTGTTGCTGGCGCTTGCAGCGCCGGTGATGCGGTCGCGGCACCGGGAGGCGGGGCGGCGCTGATGGAAATGAAGACGCTCACCCGTGTCGTTCTCGGCCTTGTCAGCCTGCTGGTGGCGATCTGGCTGGTGGCGCCGACGCTGGTCGTCGTGCCGATGTCGTTCAACGGCAACAAGTCGCTCTCCTTCCCACCGCAAGGCTTCTCCTGGCAGTGGTACGAGAATTTCGTCACGAATCCAGAATGGTCGACCAGCTTCCTCAATTCCCTGAAGGTCGCCTCGATCGTGGCGGTGCTGGCAACGGTGCTCGGCACGCTGGCCGCCTTCGGGCTCGACCGTATGAAGGCACGGCCTGCCAATTTGCTGCGGATGCTGATGCTGACGCCGATGGTTGTGCCGGGCGTGGTTCTGGCCATCGGCATCTATGCCGTCTATCTCGATGCGCAACTCGTCGGCACGCTGCCCGGCTTCGTGCTCGCCCACACCATCCTGGCGCTGCCCTTCGTGCTGATCGCCGTGTCGGCCAATCTGGAAGTGTTCGACAGGCGGCTGGAGACGGCTGCGGCGAGCCTCGGCGCCGGCGCGCTCACCACGTTCCGGACGGTGACGCTGCCGCTGATCCTGCCCGGCATCCTCTCCGGCCTGCTGTTCGCCTTCGCGACGTCCTTCGACGAGATCATCGTCTCGCTGTTCATCACCAACCCCTATCTCAAGACCCTGCCGGTGCAGATCTTCTCCTCGATCACGCGCGACGCCGACCCGACGGTCGCGGCCGTCGGCACGATCCTTTTGTGCGCCACGACCATCCTGATCGGCGGCGGCATGCTTCTTCTTGGCCGCGAGCGGAAGGGACGCCTATGAACCCAAGACCGGACAATCGCGGCGCGGCGATCGACCTCGAATCCGTCACCAAGGCCTATGGCGCGTTCAAGGCGCTGGACGGCGTGTCGCTCAGGATCGAGCCCGGCGAGTTCATGACGCTGCTTGGGCCGAGCGGCTCCGGCAAGACGACGACGCTCAATGTGATCGCCGGTTTCACGGATGTGTCGAGCGGCAAGCTGCTGGTCGGAGGACAAAGTGTCGTCGGCGTGCCGGCGCACAAACGCAACATCGGCGTCGTCTTCCAGCACTACGCACTGTTTCCGCATATGACGGTTGGCCGCAACGTCGCCTATCCGCTGACGCTGCGCGGCGTTGGCCAGGAGGAACGGAAAAGGCGCGTGGCCAAGGCGCTCGACATGGTCAAGATGGGCGACTTCGCGCATCGCTATCCGAGCGAATTGTCAGGCGGCCAGCAGCAGCGCGTGGCGCTGGCGCGGGCCATCGTGTTCGACCCGCCGCTGCTCCTCATGGACGAGCCGCTCGGCGCGCTCGACAAGAAGCTGCGCGAATGGCTGCAGCTCGAGATCAAGCGCATCCATCGCGAGCTCGGCACCACCTTCGTCTATGTCACGCACGACCAGGAGGAGGCATTGGTGCTGTCGGACCGCATCGCCGTGTTCAACCGCGGCCGCATCGAGCAGGTCGGCACTGGACGGCAGCTCTATGACGAGCCGGCAACGCTGTTCGTCGGCCGCTTCATCGGCGACTCCACGGTGCTGCGCGGCGAAGCCAGAAGTGACGGGACCGGCACTGCGCTGACCATCGCCGGCGAGACGGTCGCCGCGCCGCGCCGGCTTGCCGG
>NZ_RZSR01001521.1:0-832 GCF_004023265.1 Mesorhizobium sp. M1A.F.Ca.IN.020.06.1.1 | reverse complement strand
GCGTATCTGATGTCAGCCCCGCCCAATGTGGGCAGCATCTTCAACGGCAGCGCCCATCCTTCGACCGGCCGGCCGTTTGTCTGCATGCGCGGCTCGCGCGAGTTCCACACGCACCCCAGTCACCTCGCCGAGCGCTGGGATGGCTTCCGCGGCAAGCCGGGGATGGACCTGCTCGGTATCCTCGAACAGCTGTGGCGCGGTTGGAAGAGGGCAGTCGGATGAGCCGGATCAAAGTCGGACGGAGCGTGGTGGCGTCGACCATCGAACGACTGCAGGACGGCGGACGCATCGGCCACGAACGGGCCGTGCTTTGGCTGGGCAAGGGCGTGGAGCGCATCGATGAACTCTACGAACCGCGACAACAGACACGGGCCGACCAGTTCTACTTCGATAGCCAGAGCATGCAGATGTTGTTTGCGCACCTGCGTGAAAATCGCCTGCGCGTGCTCGCCCAGGTTCACTCCCATCCCGGCCGGGCTTTTCACTCCGAGGCCGACAATGAGTGGGCGATCGTACGACATGCCGGCGCCCTGTCGCTGGTGCTGCCGCGGTTTGCCCAAGAGGCGGCGGTGGACAATTTCCTGAGCCTCGCGGCCACCTACGTCCTGTCGACTGGAAACGACTGGGAAGAAGCGCTTGGCGCGACCGTGTTGGAGGTTTGCTGATGACCACCGTCGGTCAGGAAAATGCGCGGATGCTCGCTTCGCTCCTTGGGATCGAAGAGGCGGATGCGGCCAAGCGCCTCGACAAGACGGTGCGGATAACGGCGGCCTCCGGCCGTGCTGGCGCCGGCGATGAAGTTCGGGATCTCCTCGATCGCACCATCCGCGTG
>NZ_RZSR01001520.1:0-835 GCF_004023265.1 Mesorhizobium sp. M1A.F.Ca.IN.020.06.1.1 | reverse complement strand
GGGTGTAGCAGCGCTTGAGCCCGAGCTACAATGGCGCCTCGCTGCCCTTGCCGACGGACTTGTCCAGCCGGAATATCGGGCTCGCGCCTTGGCAGCACTACTGCCTTAGGAGAATAAGATAATCCGACCCCCCCCTGGAAGAGCAGTTCGAAATCCTCGCCGCCGGATTGACCTCGCATGGGGCCTTTCTGCCCCCGTTTGCTTTGCCGTTGCAAACAAAGCCGAGCTGCTGGGCGGCCGTGCGCGACCACGTTTCGCGCAACGCCACCGTGATCGCCGACTAGCACGCCAGCTACAACGACATCGTCGGTCTCAATAGGATGGAGCGGGTGAACCACTCCAAGGCCTACCAGGCCGAGGACGGCACCGACACCGACCAGATCGAGAGCTTCTTCTCGCGCGTGCAGCGGGCCTATGTCGGCATCCACCACCGCTTCTCGCTCAAGTACTTCGACTGGTACGTCGCCGAGCTCGCCTGGCGCGAGGACACGCGCTACCACGGCAACCGAAGCCAGACGTTCAGCGTCCTGCGCAAGGCGCTGTCTCGGCCGACCTCGCGGTTCCTCTGCGGCTACTGGCAGGGCAACAGGCCGCCGGATTTGATCTGGGAGAAGGCTCCGGTCTAACTCTTAGTTGCCGTAGCCGTGCGTCCGAGAAGGCATGTGGCTCCCAAGGACTTCTTCGACGCTCTTGGCTCCAGGCAGCCGATCAACCATCTCGGCAAGGACCGCGGGTTGAAGGTCCGACAAATGCTCGACAAGGCCGCCCGGCATGCCCCCCTTGAACCGACGCTTGAGGAGCGTTGCCAAGACGAACGCCATACCCTTCGATTCAC
>NZ_RZSR01001519.1:0-835 GCF_004023265.1 Mesorhizobium sp. M1A.F.Ca.IN.020.06.1.1 | reverse complement strand
CCGCCCATACCGCTCTGCCGCTCGGATAGATCAACGCGGCGCTTCCGTCCGGTCGACCAGGTCGGACACGATCTGCTCGACCAGCCGTCCGTCGATCTGCGCCGCCGGCGAGAGGATGACGCGGTGGCGCAGCGCCGGCACGGCTAAAGCCTTGACGTCGTCGGGGATGACATAGTTGCGGCCGTCGAGCGCCGCCCGGGCTCGCGCCGCGCGCGCCAGCATGGCGCCGGCGCGAGGACTGGCGCCGACCTCCAGATCCGGGCTTTCGCGCGTGCCGCGGACAAGGGCCGCGATGTAGCCGACGACGTCGTCGACCAGCGTGACGGCGCCCACTGTGGCAAGCGCCGCCTCCAGCGTCTTGCGGTCGGTCTGCGCCTTGATGCCGTATTGCTCGATATTGTGCGAGGCGGAGCCGCCGCCGTGGTGGATGATGATGGCACGTTCTTCCTGCGCGTCCGGATAGCTGACCCGGTGCTTGAACAGGAAGCGGTCGAGCTGGGCCTCGGGGAGCGGATAGACGCCTTGATGCTCGATCGGGTTCTGCGTCGCCACCACCATGAAATTCTTGCCGAGCGAATGGGTCGTGCCGTCGAATGTGACAGCGTGCTCCTGCATGGCTTCGAGCAGTGCAGCCTGCGTCTTCGGCGGCGTGCGGTTGATCTCGTCGGCAAGCAGCAGATCGCAGAAAATCGGGCCGCGCGTCAGCGTGAACTGGCCGGTCTGGAAATTGTAGATGTTGGCGCCGACGATGTCGCCGGGCATCAGGTCGGGCGTGAACTGGATGCGCCCATAGGCGACGCCGAGCGCCTGCGCGAAGCAGCGCGCGGTCATGGTC
>NZ_RZSR01001518.1:0-836 GCF_004023265.1 Mesorhizobium sp. M1A.F.Ca.IN.020.06.1.1 | reverse complement strand
CTTGCTCAACATCATCTCGGGGCTGCTCTCTCCCTCGCACGGCCAGCTCCTGTTCAACGGCCGGAACGTGACCAATCTGTCGACGCAGGAGCGCAATATCGCCCAGGTGTTCCAATTCCCGGTCATCTACGACACCATGACCGTCTACGACAATCTGGCCTTTCCGCTGCGCAACCGCCGCGTGCCGGAGGCCGATGTCGACCGCAAGGTGCGCGAGACGCTCGACATGATCGATCTCGCCTCGATGGCGAACCGGAAGGCGCGCCGGCTGACCGCCGACCAGAAGCAGAAGATCTCGCTCGGTCGAGGACTAGTGCGCTCGGACGTCAACGCCATCCTGTTCGACGAGCCGCTCACCGTCATCGATCCGCATATGAAATGGGTGCTGCGTTCGCAGCTGAAGCAGCTGCATCGCCGGTTTGGTTACACCATGGTCTATGTCACGCACGACCAGACCGAAGCGCTGACTTTCGCCGACCGCGTCGTGGTCATGTATGACGGCGAGATCGTGCAGATCGGCACGCCGGCCGAGCTGTTCGAGCGGCCGCGCCACACCTTCGTCGGCTATTTCATCGGTTCGCCGGGCATGAATGTGCTCCCGGTTGCGCTCGAAGGCAGGACGGCGTTGCTCGGCTCGCAGCGCATCGAACTGCCGGGCGCACCCAAGGCCGAAGCCGGTCCCGTCGAGCTCGGCATCCGTCCCGAATATGTCCGGCTCGGCCGCGAAGGCATGGCGGTTTCCGTCAGCAAGGTCGAGGATGTTGGCCGCCACAAGGTGGTTCGCGCCAATCTCGAGGGCAAAGAGATCGCCGCCGTCATCGGCGAGGACGATGAGG
>NZ_RZSR01001517.1:0-836 GCF_004023265.1 Mesorhizobium sp. M1A.F.Ca.IN.020.06.1.1 | reverse complement strand
GGCAAAAGCGGGACGAGCAATATTCCTACGGCGTCAGATCGCTCTGCTCGCGCTTGAGCAAGGTAGCGTCGCGCGACTCCTGCTTGGCGTGAAACAGCAAAGGGCATTCAATCACGATGCAGCTTTACGTGCTGTCGGGCTCAACGCCACGTGGATCGAGCCCAACGCCGCCGTTGGCAACCGCGACGCGAATTATGACGCCGGGCCACATGCGGCGGTGGCTGCAAGGGTACCGAGCCTCTCCCGCACTTTCGACCCCATCGCCGAAGTGCGACTACTCCAGGACGCCGAAGCCGGTCTTATCGCCAGCGGGCCAGCCAAACTCTCACCTTCCTAAACGGCAGCCGCTAAGGTGAGCCGTCGAAAGCCGACATTCAGGTTAACGTCAGCTGGCCGTGTTAGGGCTCGCTTATTCAAGGCGGTACCGGCGCTTGCCGAAGCTAAGAAGGGTTGGCATGCCCTTTGCCGTGCTTGATGTGCGGCAACACGGTGAGAGCTCCGCTGAAGCAAGCGAGAGGGAGCAATGCCCTCGAGACCGTGTCCGATTTTGACTGGAAAATATTCCGCGACAAAAGAGACGAAAGGTGTGGAATGACTTTGGACACCAAGATGGAACTGCGTATGGGGTCCCCGGCTCCTGCGCTGAAAGTGGAGAACTGGCTGCGTGGCGAGCCCCTCACGAGCCTTCGGCCCGGCAAGGTCTACCTCGTTGAATTTTGGGCGACTTGGTGCCGACCATGTGTCCACGCCATGCCCCATTTGATCGAACTGCAGGAGAAATATAAAGACAGCGGATTTGAGATTATCGGAGTCGCAGCTTGCGAAAAGGCTGCAAC
>NZ_RZSR01001516.1:0-838 GCF_004023265.1 Mesorhizobium sp. M1A.F.Ca.IN.020.06.1.1 | reverse complement strand
TCGCATTACCGGTCCGATTTCCCAATACGCGAGGCTAACGCCCTCCCCACCAGGCTGACGCTGTGCGCAGCCTTCGAGAGTGCCGTCGCGCTCAACTGGCAGAGAGCCGAATGGAGCCGTTGATATGAGTTTGCTTGCGCCGCTTCCCCAGATCATCATGGAGCCCATCGTGCGCAATGCGCTGCTGGAAGATTTGGGCAGAGCCGGCGATATCACCAGCGACGCCATCATCCCGGCCGACTGCAAGGCGACGCTTGCGCTGAATGCCAGGCAGGCGGGCGTGGTTGCGGGGCTCGACCTGGTGATGTTTGCCTTCCTGCTGGTCGATCCCGGCATCAGCATGCAATTGCGCTGCCCCGAGGGCGGCAAGGTTTCCGCCGGGGAGACCATCGCTATCGTGAGCGGGCCGGCGCGCAGTCTGCTTACGGCAGAACGGACCGCGCTCAATTTTCTATGCAAGCTGAGCGGCATCGCAACGGCGACAGCCTCGCTCGTCAACGCCGTGCGCGGCCACAACGCCAAGATCGTCTGCACGCGAAAAACGACACCGGGGCTGCGGGTTTTGGAAAAATATGCCGTGCGCGCCGGCGGCGGCGCCAATCACCGCTTCGCGCTCGACGACGCCGTGCTGATTAAGGACAACCACATCGCCATTGCCGGCGACATTCGCACCGCAATCGAGCGGGCGCGCGCCGCCATAGGTCACATGGTCAAGATCGAGGTCGAGGTCGACACGCTGGACCAGCTCGAAATGGCGCTTCAAGTCGGCGTCGACGCCGTGCTCCTCGACAACATGTCGGTCGAAGACCTTGCCCAGGCCGTGGGCATGGTCGGTGGC
>NZ_RZSR01001515.1:0-839 GCF_004023265.1 Mesorhizobium sp. M1A.F.Ca.IN.020.06.1.1 | reverse complement strand
GGTAGTGGAAGATCATCGCGATCACATCGTAGAAATCGACGATGAAGCGATTGTGCGAGGCGCGGTGGATCAGCCGGTGGAAGCGCTCATCGAGCTCGGAGAATTCGTTGAAGCGCGTCGCGATCTCGCTCGCCAATTGGCGATGTTCGATCTCCAGCCGGTCGAGATCGGCCCAGACCGCGCTATCCTCCGGCAGCGCGACGAAGGCAGCCGCCGAACGCAGCTCGAACATCTCGCGGATCTCGGTCAGCTCAAGCGCGAAAGCGCGGGTGAAGCCCTTGAGCACCCAATGGCTGTTGCGCCGCTTCTCGATCAGGCCGAAGCGCGAGAAGCGGATCAGGAATTCGCGCACGCTGGTGGTGCCGACGCCGATCTCGCGCGCCAGCTCGAGCTCGTTGATCTGCATGCCTGCTTCCGCGCCGCCGGCGAGCAGCCGGCGCATGAAGGAGCGCTCGATGATCTCGGCCAGCGAGTCGGTCTCTTCCTCGGGGAAGAAATCTTCCGCCTTCGGCGCCCGCAGCACCGTTTTGTTGCGCTTGTTCCAGGCGATCAGCCCGGTTTCTTCCATGCGCGAAAGAATGCTGCGCACCGTGGTGCGGCTGACGCCGAGCAGCGTTCCGAGCTCGGGCTCGGACGGCAGGCTCCTGGTTTCGTCGAGCAGTCGCAGTCCGCGGTTGAAGGCGTCCTTATAGACGTTGTTGCTCTTCGACATGCCCCGTATCCCCAACGCTTGCGGCGGCCGGCCGGAAGCGCAATATGATCGGTGTTCCTAGCGCAAGCCTCCGAAATGCGGAACGAATTTCGCCGGCTTTATCTAACGGGCGGCCACGCACCCAAGG
>NZ_RZSR01001514.1:0-842 GCF_004023265.1 Mesorhizobium sp. M1A.F.Ca.IN.020.06.1.1 | reverse complement strand
GCAGAGTGATGGCGAAGAAGGGAATGCCGAACCAGATGTTGGCGACGATCGGCCCCCACATAGCTGTGGCCGGATCGGAAAGCACGTTGGTCGGCTCGGCCTTCAGGCCGAGCGCGAAAAGCCAGTGCGGCAGCGGGCCGATGATCGGGTTGAACAGCCAGGCCCAGGTAAGGCCGGAAAGAAAGGACGGCACCGCCCAGGGCAGGAACACCACGGCCTGCACGACCTTGCGGCCATAAAAGGGCTTGTCGAGCAGCAGCGCCAGACCAAGCCCGAGGAAGAACTGGAAGAACAGGCTGGCGGCCGTCCACCAAAGCGTGTTGACCAGCGCCTGGCCGAGCACCGCGTCGGAGAGCATCGCCTGGTACTGGCCGAGCCCGACATATTCCGATTTGAAGGCGGAGAATTTGCGGAAGGAATAGCTGATGCCGATGATCAGCGGCACCAGGAGCACGACGACCAGCAGGACGATAGCCGGCGAAAGATAGAGCCAGGGCTCGATCGCGGCCTTGCTCAGCCGCTTCTTGCGCGGCCGGCCGGTCGATCGGATTTCGGACACTGCGTAGGTCATTCGATTTGGCTCTACGGGTGATGGTGAGGCCAGCGTGGCGACAGCGTCCTTCTCCCCGTTCACGGGGAGAAGACGCCGGTTCACCCTCCGTAGCTGCAGCGCAGCTGCTGCGGAGGAGGGCAGGCAGATGAGGAGCGGAGGCGACTTTCAGGATTCGGCGCTGCCCTCATCCGTCACTAGTCCGTGAATGTCGTTCTCCCAAAACCGCTTCGCACTTTTGGGCGACATTCATCGGGTGACACCTTCTCCCCGCTTGCGGGGAGAAGGTGTC
>NZ_RZSR01001513.1:0-843 GCF_004023265.1 Mesorhizobium sp. M1A.F.Ca.IN.020.06.1.1 | reverse complement strand
TCCTCCATCACTCGGCTCAGCGGGCAGATGGCGATGGCCTCGGTGCCTTCGCCATCTTCCCGCTGAGCCGAGTGATGGAGGAATTGCCCGCGCTGCCGACCAAGGCTGTCGCCGCCCGCCGGCGTTGAGTCCTTCGGTCCGATATGACAAAATTGCCGCCTGAGATGACGATCACTGATTGGGATCCAAGCCGCACCGAGATCAAATCGGAACGCCTATCCCTCAAGCTATTTACGCCCGGTGATGCCGAAGAGCTTTACGCCTGTATTACGCCTTCAATCACCCGCTTCATGCAGTGGGAACCGCCACGATCGTCGGCCGCATTTGGCGCGGTCTGGCGGTCTTGGTTAGAACCGAACCTCGACGGATCGGACCTGCATTTCGTTGTGCGGCGTTCGCAAGACGGTCGTTGTCTAGGGCTTGTTGGCCTGCATGCGGCGAACACGGTATCTCCCGAACTTGGAATCTGGCTCAACGAAGGCGCTCAAGGACAGGGCATCGGCCGGGAGGCAATCGCCGCCGTGGTTGCATGGGCGTCGGAGAAACTCGCGCCGGACAGTTTTGACTATCCTGTCGCGGAAGAAAACATCGCTAGCAGAAAGATTGCAGAACGTCTCGGAGGCTCGGTAGTTGGAAGGCGATCCAATCCAAAATATATCGCTGTCGTCTATCGTATTCCCAAGCTCCGGCGTTGACTCCATACCCCGATAACCTGCAGCCGATTTCTGCACACGTTCTTCAGCCAAGAAGAGCGGCCGCCATACCGGAGCTCGTGAGAGAGGCGGCGTTGACGAGACCGGCGGCAAGTCCAGCCCCAACTCCTTCGCCGTGACTGATAGCAAG
>NZ_RZSR01001512.1:0-844 GCF_004023265.1 Mesorhizobium sp. M1A.F.Ca.IN.020.06.1.1 | reverse complement strand
CCTCATAGGTTTCAGGGTCGACCTCGACATGCGGCGTGGCGTCGTTGAGCACCATCGAATGCTTGCCGATGCCGCCGCGCGTGTTCTCGACCGCGACCATCGCCTTCTCTACGCCAAGCCTGCCCTGCAAGCCGGCATCAAAAGCCGCCTTGGAGACGAAGGTGACCGAGGAGTTGGTCAGCGCCTTGCCGTAGGCGCCGAACATCGGCCGGTAGTGCATCGGCTGCGGCGTCGGGATCGATGCGTTGGGATCGCCCATCGGGGCGGCGGCGATTGTGCCGCCTACCAGCACCATCTCCGGCTTCACGCCGAAGAAGGCCGGGTTCCACAGCACGAGATCAGCGCGTTTCCCGGCCGTCACGGAGCCGATCTCCTTCGACAGGCCATGCGCGATCGCCGGGTTGATGGTGTATTTGGCGATATAGCGGCGAACCCGGAAATTGTCGTTGTCGCCCGTCTCCTCAGCCAGCGCGCCGCGCTGGCGCTTCATCTTGTCGGCGGTCTGCCAGCAGCGGATGCCCACTTCGCCGACGCGGCCCATGGCCTGGCTGTCGGAGGAGATGATCGAGAAGGCGCCGATGTCGTGCAGGATGTCCTCGGCCGCGATCGTCTCCTTGCGGATGCGGCTTTCGGCAAAGGCGATGTCCTCGGGAATCGACGGCGACAAATGATGGCAAACCATCAGCATGTCGAGATGCTCGGCCAGGGTGTTGACCGTGTAAGGCCGCGTCGGGTTGGTCGATGACGGGATGACGTTGGGCAGGCCGCAGACCTTGATGATATCGGGCGCATGGCCGCCGCCGGCGCCCTCGGTATGGAAGGCGTGGATGGTGCGGCCCTTGAT
>NZ_RZSR01000151.1:0-8658 GCF_004023265.1 Mesorhizobium sp. M1A.F.Ca.IN.020.06.1.1 | reverse complement strand
GTTCTTCGACCGCAGCGAAAAGCCCTCGCGTTTCATGCGTTTGGGCATCTCCTCGATCTCGCTGCAGCACATCGAGCCCGGGATCCGGGAGCTCGCCACGGCCGCCGGCCGCAGGCCCGCTGCCGCCTGATCACCACGGACTGCCACATGAAGAGCCGGCGTTTTGCCGGCTCTTTTATTTTGGCGCGCCTCGAGGCTTTAGCATCCTGGCATATTCGACGGGATTGACTGGCTCATAGGCTGTGCCAATGCCGACGGCATAGTCGAGGCACAAAGGGGACGAGGCAGGCCGATGGTGGACCAACCGCCGCGCATCCTGCCCCTGAAAAAGCAAAGGTGGAGTGCTTTCCATGTCAGTGGCTCTTGAGAAGCAGGAAACGACGTCGGACCAGCGTTCGCGGCGGTCCGGCGGGCGCGAAGCGCGCCGCGCGATGCGGGCAGCACCGCTCGCAGACGACATCCGTCCGGTGCGAGCCGGCCTCGAAGGCGGCAGCTACGGGCCATTGAGCCAGAATGACAAGGAACGCATCCATGAAGCGGTGCTGACGCTTCTGGAGACGGTGGGCTTCGCCAACGCCATCCCCTCCTGCATCAAGGCGCTGACCAGGGTCGGGGCGAGCTACGGCGACGACGGCCGCATCCGCCTGCCGCGCGCGCTGGTGCTCGACACGATCAAGAAGGCGGCGCGCCATTTCACGCTCCACGGCCAGGATCCCAAGCACGACATGGTGATCCAGGGCAAACGCGTGCACTACGGCACGGCGGGCGCGGCGGTGCATCTGGTCGATGTCGAGAAGCGCGAATATCGCGAATCGCAGCTGCAGGACATCTATGACGCCGCCCGTCTCGTCGACGGGCTCGACAACATCCATTTCTTCCAGCGCACCATGGTGCCGCGCGATATTCCCGATCCGCTCGAGATGGACTTCAACACGCTCTATGCCTGCGTACTGGGGACATCCAAGCATGTCGGCACCTCGTTCACCGTGCGAGAGAACGTCAAGCCGGCGCTGGAAATGCTCTATGCGATCGCCGGCGGCGAGGAGAATTTCCGGGCGCGGCCTTTCGTGTCGAACTCGAACTGCTTCGTGGTGCCGCCGATGAAATTCGCCGAGGACGCCTGCGGCGTGCTCGAAGCCTGCGTCGAGGGCGGCATTCCGATCCTGCTCTTGTCGGCCGGCCAGGCCGGCGCCACGGCTCCCGCCGCGATTGCCGGCGCCGTCGTGCAGGCGGTGGCCGAAGTGCTGATGGGCCTGGTCTATGTCAACGCCATCAAGCCCGGCCATCCGGCGATTTTCGGCACCTGGCCGTTCGTCTCCGATCTCCGGACCGGCGCCATGTCCGGCGGTTCGGCCGAGCAGGCCGTGTTGACCGCGGCCTGCGCGCAGATGGCTCAATATTACGACCTGCCGGGCGGCTCGGCCGCGGGCATGACGGATTCGAAGCTGCCCGACATCCAGTCCGGCTATGAAAAAGGCATCACCGATGTGATGGCCGGTCTTGCCGGCCTCAACCTCGTCTATGAATCGGCCGGCATGCATGCCTCGCTGCTCGGCTTCTGTCTCGAAAGCCTGATCATCGACAACGACATGCTCGGCCACTGCCTGCGATGCGTGCGCGGCATCGAGGTGACGGACGAGGCGCTGTCGATCGACACGATCGCCGATGTCTGCCTTAAGGGCCCGGGCCACTATCTCGGCAACGAGCAGACTTTGAAGCTGATGCAGACCGAATATTTTTATCCCGCAGTCGGCGATCGCTTCTCGCCCAAGGAATGGAACGAGAAGGGCCGGCCCGACATTTTGCAGCGGGCGATCGCCGAGAAAAAGCGCGTGCTGGCCGAGCGCTTTCCGCGCCATGTGTCGCGGCTCGTCGACGACAAGCTGCGCGCGCGCTTCGGCGAGATGATCAAGCTGCCGCGCAACAAGATGGGCGGCTGATCTTTCCGCTCTCGCAGATCACTCCGCACGCAGCCCATAGCGCTCGATGACTTCGGCGTTGATCAGCTTCGCGTGCAGCGTCAACAGCACGATCTGCGCATCGAGGCTGTCGCCGGCTTCGAGCGCGGCCTCGATGCGGCGCTCGGCTTCCAAAGTGCGCTCCCTGCCATTGGCCCGCTCGAAGGTTTCCGGTCCGGCGACGCAATAGCCGCAGAGTTGCGCCACCGATTGATAAGCCTGAGGCGGCGGCTCCTCGGGCCAATGATCCTTCATCAGGTTGACGATGGTGAGCTTGACGCCCTCAGGCACCAGTGCCGGATGCAAGTCGGCCTTGCGCAAGGCGTCGTCGAGCTGGCGCAAGTCGCCCGAACGGCCGAACATGCCGAGGAAGCCGAGGGAAGAGCGCCGTTTCGCCAAATATAGCCTCCCTCCGTAGGGCCGCCGGGATCGGGCTAATCTGTAGATGCCCCGCGGCCGAAACAAGGGCCATGAGAAAGGGCGGTCCGCCGGAAAGCGGACCGCCCTTCGATTGTCGCCGTGCTCTGAATTCAGTGGTTGTCGCGCGGGACGCCCCTGGTGTGCGCGACATCCTGATATTTCACCGCCGGCTTCAGCACCATGCCGGCGGAGAACTGGTCGACCATGCCGCGCTGGATCTCCTGCCAGGGCGTCTGGTGCTCGGGATAGTCATAGCCGCCATTGCCCTGCAGCGCTGCCCGCCGCCTGGCGATCTCCTCGTCGCCGACAAGGATATTGGCGGTGCCCTTCCTCAGGTCGATGCGGACGCGGTCGCCAGTCTTGAGCAGCGCCAGCCCGCCACCGACCGCTGCCTCCGGCGATGCGTTGAGGATCGATGGCGAACCCGACGTGCCGGACTGGCGGCCATCGCCGATGCAGGCCAGCGAATGGATGCCCTTCTTGATGAGATGGGCCGGCGGCTGCATGTTGACCACCTCGGCGCCGCCCGGATAGCCGACCGGACCGGCGCCGCGCATGAACAGGATCGTGTGCTCGTCGATGCCCTGCGCCGGATCGTCGATGCGGGCGTGGTAATCCTCCGGGCCGTCGAAGACCATGGCGTTGCCTTCGAAAGCCTCCGGATCGTTCGGGTTCGAGAGATAGCGCTCGCGGAATTCGGGCGAGATGCCGCTGGTCTTCATGATGGCGGAATCGAACAGATTGCCCTTGAGGTTGATGAAGCCGGCATTGCTCTTGAGCGGCTTGTCCACGCCGCGGATGACATCGTGATTTTCGTTGACCGCGCCGCGGCAATTGTCGCCGATCGACTTGCCGTTGGCGGTGATCGCGTCGGGGTGCGGCAATAGTCCGCCCTTCAGCAGTTCGGCCACGACGGCCGGCACGCCGCCGGCATGGTGATAGTCCTCGCCGAGATACTCGCCCGTCGGCTGCAGGTTGACGATCAGCGGCACGTTAAGGCCGATGTTCTGCCAGTCGTCATTGTCGAGCGGCACGCCGAGATGGCGGGCGATGGCATTGAGGTGGATCGGCGCGTTGGTCGAGCCGCCGATGGCCGAATTGACGACGATGGCATTCTCGAACGCCTGGCGGGTCATGATGTCCGACGGCTTCAGGTCCTCATGCACCATATCGACGATGCGCTTGCCGGTCTCGTAGGCAATCTGGCCGCGCTCGCGATAGGGCGCGGGGATCGCGGCCGAGCCCGGCAGCTGCATGCCGAGCGCTTCGGCAAGCGAGTTCATGGTGGTGGCGGTACCCATGGTGTTGCAATAGCCGGTCGACGGCGCCGAGGAGGCGACGATGTCCATGAACTCGTCATAATTGATCTCGCCGGCCGACAGCCGCTGGCGCGATTCCCAGACAATGGTGCCGGAGCCGGTGCGCTTGCCCTTATGCCAGCCATTGAGCATCGGGCCGACCGAAAGCGCGATCGCCGGAATGTTGACGGTCGCCGCCGCCATCAAGAGCGCGGGCGTAGTCTTGTCGCAGCCGATGGTCAGCACGACGCCGTCGAGCGGATAGCCGTAGAGCACCTCGACGAGGCTGAGATAGGCGAGGTTGCGGTCGAGCGCCGCCGTCGGCCGCTTGCCGGTCTCCTGGATCGGGTGGCACGGGAACTCGAAGGGGATGCCGCCCATCGAGACAATGCCTTCGCGCACGCGCTTGGCGAGCTCGAGATGGTGCCTGTTGCAGGGCGAGAGATCGGAACCCGTCTGCGCGATGCCGATCAGCGGCTTGCCCGACATCAGCTCGGCGCGGGTCAGTCCGTAATTGAGGTAGCGTTCGAGATAGAGCGCCGTCATGCCCGGGTTGTCGGGATTGTCGAACCACTCCTGCGAGCGAAATTTCTTCTTCTTGGTGGGGGCGCCTGCCATCGTGGTCTCCGTATTTGTATGACAAATCGATATGACAACGCGCCCATGCAGGCAAGAGGCAGACACGCCGCAGACCCGCACTTTGGTGCGATAGACGTAGAAAGGGCCGCGCACTAGGACCAATCGAGCCAGCAATCCGGGAGGTCTTGATGGCCTTGGTGATCGAAGGCGAGGAGCGGATCGCCGCACCCGTCGAGAAAGTGTGGGACGCCCTCAACGACCCGGAAATCCTGAAGGAGGCGATTCCCGGCTGGAAAGGAAATCGGACACCTAGCTGCGGCCCGGCGAATTACTCGAACACGATGCTGGGCACTGCCGCCTCGGCGGCGCCGCGTTCCTCTTGGACCCTGTCCCATACCCTCGCGGCGATATCGCGATAGATCTTCGCCTCGGCGCCGTCCGGCTTGGATGCGACCACCGGGGCGCCGGCGTCCGAGCTTTCGCGGATGCCCATCTCCAGCGGCACCTCGCCAAGGAAGGTGACGCCGAGCCGTTCGGCCTCGCGGCGCGCGCCGCCATGGCCGAAGATGTCGTAGCGCCTGCCGGTGTCGGGCGCGAGGAAATAGCTCATGTTCTCGACGATGCCGAGCAGCGGCACGTCGACTTTCTTGAACATGTTGAGGCCCTTGCGCGCATCGATGAGCGCCAGGTCCTGCGGCGTCGAGACGATGACGGCACCGGCCAGCGGCACCTGCTGGGCCATGGTGAGCTGGGCATCGCCGGTGCCGGGCGGCATATCGACGACCAGCACGTCGAGCGGTCCCCATTCGACCTCGCGCAGCATCTGGGTGAGCGCCGACATGACCATCGGGCCGCGCCAGATCATCGGCGTCTCCTCGTCGACCAGGAAGCCCATCGACATCACCTTGAGGCCGTAATTCTGCATCGGCTTCAGGATCTTGCCGTCGACCGTCTGCGGCCGGCCGTGAATGTTGAGCAGCCTCGGCATTGACGGCCCGTAGATATCGGCATCGAGCACGCCGACGCTTAGCCCATTGGCGGCAAGGCCGAGCGCCAGGTTGACGGCGGTGGTCGATTTGCCGACGCCGCCCTTGCCGGACGCGACCGCGATGATCGCATCGATGCCGGGCACGCCGCGTTTGCCGTGACTGTGAGAAGCCGGCGCCTGCGGGCCAGGACGCTGCGGCGCTGCCTGGGGAGCAGGTCGTGGCGACGCTGCTTGCGAAGCCGGCCGAACCGGCGCCTCCATGCCACCGCCCTTCTTCTCCGCCGTCAGCGCGACGACGGCGTTGGCGACGCCGGGGATCGCCTTGACGACACGCTCGGCGGCGGCGCGCAGCGGCTCCATCTCCTGGGCGCGGGCGGCGGGAACGGTAATCGAGAAAAACACCTTGGAATCGGCGATGAAAATCTCAGATACCAGGCCGAGGTCGACGATGTTGCCGGTGAAGTCCGGTCCATTGACCGTCCTCAGGCGCTCGATGACGGTTTCCTTGGTTACAGCCATGGTCTTTCCTCGGAGTTTGGCGTTCCAGATAGTGCAGTTTCCCGGCAGAACCAAGCCGTGGCGCAATGGCTCGTCCGGCGTGCTCCGGAAAACGACCGGTGGTGTCGGATTTGGCCGAGCGCGTCCCGATCCGCCGATTGCCATGGCCAATCGATCCAGGGGCCCTATCTCGGTTGCCATGAGCGACGGCAACCGGAAAAGGAGACTGTCATGCTCGCAAACAGCAACGCAGCGGCCAATGTGGCGGTGAAAGACCTTTCGAGAGCGCAGGGCTTTTACGAAGGAACGCTGGGCCTCAAGCCTGTCGACGACATGGCCGGAGAACTGATCGTCTACAAAAGCGGAGACACGGTCATCAACGTCTATCGTTCAGAATTCGCCGGTACCAACAAGGCGACGGCGTTGACCTGGACGGTCGGCGACCAGATCGGCGCCATTGTCCAGGCCCTGAAGTCGAAGGGCGTCACCTTCGAGCGCTATGAGATGCCCGGGCTGACGGTCGAGGGCGATGTCCATGTCGGCTACGGCATGAAGGTCGCCTGGTTCAAGGACCCGGACGGCAACATACTGTGTCTTGCGGGCGAGTAGATTTCAGCACCAGCTTTGCCTCAGACCGCCAGGCGCGTGACAAAATAGGTCAACGCCGAAATCGCCGCCGTCGCCGGCAGGGTGATCACCCACGCCACGACAATGTTGCCGGCAATGCCCCAGCGCACCGCCGAGACGCGGCGGGCAGCACCCACGCCGATGATGGCGCCGGTGATTGTATGCGTGGTCGAGACCGGGACACCGAGCCAGGTGGCGGCGAACAACGTTATCGCCCCGCCGGTCTCGGCGCAAAAACCCTGCATCGGGTTCAGCCGAGTGATCTTCGATCCCATCGTGTGCACGATGCGCCAGCCGCCGAAGAGCGTGCCCAGCGCCAGTGCCGACTGGCAGGTGATGACCACCCAGAACGGCACGTGGAAGCTCTGGCCGAGCATGCCTTGCGAATAGAGCAGCACGGCGATGATGCCCATGGTCTTCTGCGCGTCATTGCCGCCGTGCCCCAGCGAATAGAGCGAAGCCGAGAAGAACTGCAGGACGCGAAAGCTGTTATCGACCGCGAACGGCGTCTGCCGAACGAACAGCCATGAGACGATGAGGATAAGGACAAGCGCCAGCACGAATCCGGTCGCCGGCGAGAGCACGAT
Organism: Mesorhizobium sp. M1A.F.Ca.IN.020.06.1.1; assembly: GCF_004023265.1. Taxonomy (NCBI): domain Bacteria; kingdom Pseudomonadati; phylum Pseudomonadota; class Alphaproteobacteria; order Hyphomicrobiales; family Phyllobacteriaceae; genus Mesorhizobium; species Mesorhizobium sp. M1A.F.Ca.IN.020.06.1.1. The sequence continues at coordinate 1,703 of NZ_RZSR01000151.1, read as the reverse complement.
CGCCGCGGCCGTCTTGCCGAGCCCGGACCAGACGATGGCCCCCGGGCCGGCCTTGGCGACGCCGGCGCCGACCAACCCGCCGATCAGCGCATGCGAGCTGCTCGACGGAATGCCGGCTATCCAAGTGACGATGTTCCAGACGATGGCTCCGATGAGCGCGGCGAAGATCACTGCGGGGGTCACGATCTCGGCGTCGACGATGCCCTTTCCCACCGTCTCGGCGACATGCAGACCGAAGAACAGGAAGGCGATGAAATTGAAGAAAGCCGCCCAGAACACGGCATAGTGCGGCCTCAGCACGCGGGTGGAGACGATAGTCGCGATCGAGTTGGCGGCATCGTGCAGGCCGTTGAGGAAATCGAAGAACAGCGCCACGGCGACGAGGCCGACCAGCAGGGGAAAGGCGATCGCGGCGTCCATCTGTTAGACGTTCTCGATCGCGATGCCGCTGATCTCGTTAGCGACGTCCTCGAAACGGTCGACCACCTTTTCCAGCTGGCCGTAAATCTCCGAGCCGATCAGGTAGGCCATAGGGTCGCTGCGACCGTGCCGCTTGAACAGGTCCTTCAGGCCCTGCTCGTGCAGGTCGTCGGCGCGGCCCTCAACGCGCATGACTTCTTCGGCGATGGCGTTCAGCCGCGCGGCGTTGGCGCCAACCTTGCCGAGCAGTGGGATGGCCTCTGCTACCAGCCGGGCGGCCTCGACGATGACGCTGCCCATTTCCCGCATCAGCGGATCGAATTCCCTCATCTCGAACAATTTCACCGTCTTGACGGCCTTGTGCATCGTATCGATGGCATCATCCATCGACTGGATCAGATCCTTGATGTCGCCGCGGTCGAAGGGCGTGATGAAGGAGCGCCTGACGGCAAGCAGCACCTCCGCGGTGATCCCGTCCGCTTCGTCCTCCAGATCGACGATCGTCTGGCACCAGCGGTCGATGTCCCGGCCCTGGAGAAGCTGCTCAAGCGCCTCGGCGCCGCCGACCACCGTGCGCGAATGCCGTTCGAACAGTTCGAAGAAGCGATCCTCGCGCGGCAACAGTCTGCGAAACCAACCCAGCATCTGCTCCTCCCTGCTTCCGCCTACCCCACATAGCGCCATGCGCGGCGCGGGAAAACAGATAAGCCGGCTCAAAAATGTGGATGAGATCCTATCGTTCATCCGCCTTGCGAAGCAAAGCGATTTCCCCGACCTTGGGCAGACCGTGGATCGGATGACATGATCGACAAGCTGGAATTCTTCATCGCTTTAGCCAGGGAAGAGCATTTCGGCCGCGCCGCCGAGGTGTGCGGCGTCACCCAGCCGACGCTGTCGGCCGGCATCAAGCAGCTCGAGGAGCAGCTCGGCGTCATGCTGGTGCTGCGCGGCTCGCGTTTCCAGGGTCTGACGCCGGAAGGCAAGCAGGTGCTGGTTTGGGCGCGCCGCATCGTCGGCGATTCAAGGACCATGCGCGAGGAGATGCGGGCGGCGCGCCACGGCCTGTCCGGCCGCATCCGCATCGCCGCCGTTCCGACGGCGCTCGCCATGGTGGCGCGGCTGACGACGCCATTCCGCGACAAGCATCCCGGCGTCACCTTTTCGGTGCTGTCACGGACCTCGATCGAGGTGCTGACGCTGCTCGGCAATCTCGATGCCGATGCCGGCATCACCTATCTCGACAACGAGCCGCTGGGGCGGGTAACCAGCGTGCCGCTCTATGA
>NZ_RZSR01001511.1:0-844 GCF_004023265.1 Mesorhizobium sp. M1A.F.Ca.IN.020.06.1.1 | reverse complement strand
GGGCGGTGCGCCCCGCCATGCGGATAGGCGTTGGCGCTCGCGCTTCGTGACAGCCATGCAACGAATGTGATGGCTGTAATGGTTAAGACCAGGCTTAAACACTCGTAAAGCCGGATCGATCATGTTAGCCGGCAGTGGATGGGTTGGCGGGGGCTGGCCAGTCGAGAGACCTGTCTATTGCCGGTGACGCGTCTGATCATAGTCTTCCTGATGATGGGAAGTTTCGCCCTCATGTTCGCCGAGCTTGTGCGCCACTCGGAGGAGATGAGCCAGCGGCCGCATCCGACGGCCTCCCGCTGCGGCGACGCCGCCGGGATGCCCTGTCCGCAAAGGGCGCTTTAAAGCGCTAGCGGTTCTGCAGCAGGTGACAGCCCGCCTGCCGCTTCTGCGCGAGATACTCGTCGATCACCTGGCGGTAGCGCACCTTGCCGAAGCTCGGGAAATGACCGCCATGCACAACCGAGACGTCGAGGTTGCGCATGGCAAGCAGCGTCTCGACATAGTCGCCGATATCGGAGTGGTAGACGTCGTCGATCAGCGGCCCGTCATAGACGATGTCACCCGACAGGAGCATGCGGGTCTTTCGCTCGTAGAGCGCGATGCCGCCGGGTGAGTGGCCAGGCGTGTGGATGACCTCGAAGGCACGATCGCCGAGATCGACAACGTCGCCATGCTCAAGCAGCCGGTTGGCCGGCGCAGGCGGGATGCGGTAGCTGGCCGTATCCCATCCGTCGGGCATGCCGTCGAACATCTCGTCTGTCGCGTAGCGGTCGGCGACCGTCCATTCGTTGCGCGGATCGGCGAGGATCTGGGCTTCAGCGGAATGCACGCAGCGATCCGGAAA
>NZ_RZSR01001510.1:0-844 GCF_004023265.1 Mesorhizobium sp. M1A.F.Ca.IN.020.06.1.1 | reverse complement strand
GGCCTTGCGCAGCGCACGAATGTCGCCGGCCAGCAGCCGCTCGCCATTGTCCTGCTCCGATCTGATGGCGGTCGAGGTCACCCGCTCCTCGTGAAAAAATCTGCTCAAATTTCATGAGAAAGCAAGTGCATGAAAAAATCAAGTGAATTTTCATGCAACGCAAGATTTGCTTGCGCCATTTTGGCGGTTGATGCAAAGCCTCGCCATCGAATCGCGAGTGGGGCGTCCGGTCGAGGACCAGTTAGTTATTTGTGTCTGCCTATGGTCGTTGCGGGAATCGGGTTGCCGGGTCCAGCCATGCGTGAAGGGACGGCCCATGCTGGAAAAGAATGACCGGAGCACGCTCGACGCAGCGATCGTCGATGAGGCGATCATGTCGCGCCGGTCGGTGCGCGCGTTTTTGCCCGACATGGTCGACGACAGCACAATCCGCGCCATCCTGACGGTCGCGGCAAGGGCACCCTCGGGCACCAACATGCAGCCCTGGCGTGTCTATGTGACCAAGGGCGAGGTGAAGCGGCGCATCAGCGACGCCATCCTCAATTCGGGCATCCGCGCCGAAAAGGCCGAATGGGACGAGTACCGTTACTATCCCGACCAGTTCTTCGAGCCCTATCTCAGCCGGCGTCGCGCCAACGGTTTCGGTCTCTACGGCGCGATCGGCATCGGCCGGCGCGAAGTCGACAGGATGCGGGCGCAGCACGACCGCAACTTCGTCTTCTTCGACGCGCCGGTCGGCCTGATCTTCACGGTCGACCGGCGGCTGAACAAGGGCTCGTGGATCGACTACGGCATGTTTCTGCAGAACATCATGGTCGCGGCACGGGGCAGGGGCCTGCATACC
>NZ_RZSR01001509.1:0-846 GCF_004023265.1 Mesorhizobium sp. M1A.F.Ca.IN.020.06.1.1 | reverse complement strand
GCCCTGAGCCCTCCACAAGACTGCGGGCGACCATGGGCAGTTCTCGTACCGAACGAGCGACATCATCAAGGGCGATTGGCCTGTCGCTTTCGGGAACGTCGATCCTGACCACGTTGTTCTTGCCCAGCAGCAGGTAGGCCTGACCGAGTGCATTCTTGGACTGCGCCCGGGCGGCAGCATTGAAGCTGCGCATGAAGGCCCACTCCATGGCGCCTCCGGATCGCGCCTTCTCATTGATGGTGAAGGTTGCTTCACCGGTGCCAAGACTTAGGATGCGCACGTTCTCGCGCGGGACATCAAAGCAGGCGAGAGCATCAACGACGGCGTTCATGACTGGATTGTTCGCCCAGATCCCGCCGTCGATCATGATGTAGCCGTCATCATCCACGCCCGGGTAATAGGAAGGCGCCGCGGTCGTATGCAGAGCGACATGGGCGAACTTCTTGTGTCGATCCTTCTGATAGTCCGGGTGGTGCGGCGTCTTGTACAGGAAGGGCTCACCATGGCGCCCCTCGAAGCTCGGGATCACCAGACGATTGATTGAAGCATCGAGCACCTTGTCTCCGAAGGTTCGGAGCAGTTCTTCCCTCAGGGCATTCTGGTCATGCTTCGGTCTGAATATCCATCGCACGGCGCGGGCCAACCTGCCGACGCCGGAGCGGGCAGGAAAAATGCGCTCGCCTCTCTCCAGATAGATTTCGAGCGCTTGTTGGCCTGTCATTCCATGGCCAAGCGCCAGCGCGATGATGCCGCCAGTCGACGTGCCGGCGATCATGTCGAAGTGATTGGCGACGGATGCACCGCCGAGAAAGCGCTTCTCGATCTCGCCCAGGTAGGCCGCAGGGA
>NZ_RZSR01001508.1:0-846 GCF_004023265.1 Mesorhizobium sp. M1A.F.Ca.IN.020.06.1.1 | reverse complement strand
CGCGAAGGCGTCGCTCCAGCTAAGCAGCTTATCCCGAGCTTCCTGGGAATGTCTTCCAGCCTTGCGGACGAGAACATTGAACAGTTCGCCCAGCACCTGGACCGGAATGACTGCGGCCTCTCGTGGAACGTTGCGTAGCAGTTCGATAACGACGTCGCGCTTCTCCGCGTTGTTAACGCCCTCAGCATAGGCCAGGACGTTGGTGTCGATGGCGACCTTCACCGATCGTCCTCATAAAGTTCATCGCGGGTCCAGTGTCCGGCATTGAGTATCGGCTGCCGTTCGAGGCGCGACAGCAATGCTGCGTGCGAGCGGGAGGCCACGTCCTCGTGCTTCTGCGCAGGCACGATCCGCGCCACCGGCCGCCCATGGGTGGTCACGACGTAGCTGTGGCCCTCGCGTACATCACGCAGGATGTGGGAGAACCTGCGATTGGCATCGGCTGCCGAAACGGTTTCGTCCATGGCTGCACCTAACCTGTAGTTATTCTCACTACAATAACGACAGAGGCTCTGTTTATCAAGCGGCGCGCACGATGATTCCCAGCGAGGGTTGCGGTCGCACAAAAGTGACCGCAAATTAATGCGACATCCGGGCCAATTGGTGGTACCGCCCCGGCGTGCCGGCTCGCCCCCAAAGCCAGGCCCGGAATCGCGAAGTCAAATCAGGGCGTTCCCTTGAACCGCATCATCCCGCTCATCCTGGCGGTCGCTCTTTTCATGGAGAACATGGATTCGACCGTGATCGCGACCTCGCTGCCGGCAATCGCCATTGACATCCACACCAGCCCAATCGCGCTGAAGCTGGCGCTGACGGCCTATCTCGTGTCGCTGGCAATCTTCATTC
>NZ_RZSR01001507.1:0-850 GCF_004023265.1 Mesorhizobium sp. M1A.F.Ca.IN.020.06.1.1 | reverse complement strand
AAGAAACGAACGCGCTTCGGCAAACCGAAGACGCCGCGCGGGAAACAGCCCGTCGGTCGGCGAAAATCATCGCGTCGGAAAATCGGATCGGCGATTGCGAAATTGGCCGTCGGCGCACTTATCGCAGCGGCGGTGTTCGGCGCTTACCAACTCGGCCGACCGGGAGGGACCGCGGGAATGCCGGCATTCGTTTCAGCGTCACAACAGGACGCGCTTTCGGCTTCGTTTTCAATATGCGGCGACGGTCCCCGCGTGACCTGCGTGGTGGATGGCGACACGTTCTGGCATCAGGGTGTGAAGATCAGGATTGCCGACATCGACACGCCGGAGTTGAGCCGGCCGCGTTGCGAGGCGGAGCGGGTAAAGGGTGAGGCGGCCAAGCGCAGGCTACGGGAGTTGCTGAACGCAGGAAAGTTCTCACTGGTGGCCGGCTGGCGCGACGGGGACCAACATGAGCGGAAGCTCAGGACCGTGACCAGAAACGGGCGATCGATCGGCGAGACATTGATCGCCGAGGGCCTTGCCCGCTCATGGGACGGGGCCCGGCGGGGCTGGTGCCACTGACGCATCAGCGGCGTGAATCGGTCAGCCGGGATCGATTCAGCAAAGTCGTTGGACGGCGCTTCCGAAGGAAGCGAGACTGGGGCCCATGTCGAGCAAGGAAACCGGACCCGTTCATCTTCGCCGCATCGACGCAATGCGGAACATGCGGCGCTTCTATGTGCTGGCGATCCAGCCAACGCTGTTCGGAGGCGCTTCGGTCATCCGCAACTGGGGCCGCATCGGAACGAACGGCCAGTCGATGGTGCAGACATTCGATCAGCCGGGCGAGGCGGACAGCGCCCTGAAC
>NZ_RZSR01001506.1:0-853 GCF_004023265.1 Mesorhizobium sp. M1A.F.Ca.IN.020.06.1.1 | reverse complement strand
CCATCTTGTCTATGCGCGTACGCATGGCCTCACGATCCTGCAGGGCCTTCGACAGGTCCGACAGCTGATCGAGCACGCTGCCAAGCCCGGTTCCGGCGATGCCGTCTTCGAGCCAGGTGCCCTTGAGCGTTTCCTTGACCTCAGCCTGCCATGCATCATCCCGCCGCTCGGCAATTTCAACAGAGAGCCGCCTGGCAGCCAGCTCCTCTTCCTTCGCGGCGACGCTCCTCAGCGCTTCCGCGCTTTCCGCGTCGACCTTCGCCTGCCTGTCCAGGAAGAGGTCGGCGGCGACCACCATGGCTTGCACGGTCTCGTCAGCTTCCAGCGGAATTCCGACGCTTCGCAGGGCCGAAGCCAGTCCGAGATGGATCCGCTCTCGTTCGGCTGTTGCGCGTTCAATCCTTGCGCCTGCAAGCATTATGTCGTCCCAGGCGGCAAGCGCATCGGCACGCGCGGAAAGGCGCTCTTCGAGAAGTGCAATCAAGAGGTCGATCGGCTGCGCCTGGCAATCCTCAAGCAAGGCGCCGGCCATCCTTTTGATTTCAGCTGACGCCATTTCAGCGCGCTCGGCCACACCGGTGAGTTGGCAGCTTACGTGTTCTGCCGCCGCTTCAATCTCCGCCGCCTTTTGCTTGATTGCGCGCAGATCCGCCAACTCGCCCGCGTGAGCCAATCGACCCGCACCGACGCGATCATCCTTGGCCAATGCCGCGGCAAACGCATCTGCGGTTTCGGCCTTGAGGTCGGCCCGATGATTTAGCCAGGCTTCGTCCCTCTCTCGGCGAATGACTGCGGCTGTCTCGTCATCGGCGATGTCGGCCGCGGCGCGAGCAGCTGCCAGACGTGAGGAGGT
>NZ_RZSR01001505.1:0-855 GCF_004023265.1 Mesorhizobium sp. M1A.F.Ca.IN.020.06.1.1 | reverse complement strand
ACTATATAGTGGACACTCACGCGATTCCTCCGACCAATCCGTCGCTTAATACTGCCGATGATACAGTTGTTGGTAGTTTTCAGCTTCCGTCTGCAAACCAAAACGGTTTAATCACAGACTTTTCTACAACAATAACGATTCCAAACACTACTGATATTTATTTTGTCTACGACAGTACTTTCAAACTCTACGGTACGCTTTCTCCAGTTCCCGGAGGTTATAGTTTTACGCCTGTAGATAATAATAATGGCGATAATGGCAATCACTTTGATACCGCTGCCTTCATCGCCACCACAGGTCAAGGCGCGACCGGACCCGCGGGTCCGACTGGAGCTACAGGTGCCGCAGGTGCGACCGGCGCGACAGGTGCGACCGGGGCCACGGGCGCTACCGGAGCAACCGGTGCGACTGGCGCTACCGGTACGACCGGCGCTACGGGCGCTACCGGAGCAACCGGCGCGACAGGTGCGACCGGGGCCACGGGCGCTACCGGAGCAACCGGTGCGACTGGCGCTACCGGTACGACCGGCGCTACGGGCGCTACCGGAGCAACGGGCTCGACAGGCGCGACCGGAGCAACCGGCGCCACAGGTGCGACCGGAGCCACGGGCGATACCGGGGCAACCGGTGCGACCGGCGCTACAGGCGCGACTGGCGCCACGGGTGATACCGGAGCAACCGGCGCCACAGGTGCGACTGGCGCCACGGGTGATACCGGAGCAACCGGCTCGACGGGCGCGACCGGAGCAACCGGCGCCACAGGTGCGACCGGCGCCACCGGCGATACCGGAGCAACGGGCGCCACCGGCTCGACAGGTGCAACTGGAGCGACAGGCGCTACCGGCGATACCGGAG
>NZ_RZSR01001504.1:0-856 GCF_004023265.1 Mesorhizobium sp. M1A.F.Ca.IN.020.06.1.1 | reverse complement strand
CCCATCATGGTCGGTACCGATGCGGGCTCGGCCAATGTCTGCACCGCCACGGTCCTGCCGGGGCCGAGCGCTTATGTCGACGGCCAGATCTTCGTCGTCCAGAAGGCCGCCTTCGACAACAACGGCGCCATGACGGGCAACATTGACGGGCTGGGCACCCATCCTATCGTGAACATGGACGGGACCGCGCTGACGGCAAAGCAATGGCCAGGGAGTGCCACCGGCATACTGGAGTTCAACAACGCAACGACGTCGTTCCGTCTGCTTAACCCGGCTGTGACCGTAGCCGCCAACGCGGGCCTTGCCGCGACCGATCAGCAGGTCCTTTCGCTGAGCATCACGAGTTTGCCGGCACCCACCGGAGCACTTTCCTTGAACGACAGCCTTCCGCTGCATGTGGTGTCGGACGGTGCGGATCGCGAGGTCACGCTAGCGGCGCTCGCCACAATTCTCCCTGGCGCGATGAAGGCCATGCGCGTCATGACGGCGAGCGGAACCTACACGCCCACGGTCGGTGCCAAGAGCATGCTCGTCTTTGCCACGGGCGCAGGCGGCGCAGGCGGCGGCAATGCCACGACAAACGGCTTCACCGGCGGCGGCGGAAGCGCGGGCGGAACGGCGGTCTATTTCGGCCCGGTCTCGCAGCAGACCGTCACCATCGGTGCCGGCGGCGTCCCCAATCCATCATCCGGTTCCGATCTCATCGGCGGTTCCGGCGGAACAACCTCTTTCGGCGCTCTTGCCGTCGCTACCGGCGGCATTGGCGGTTCTTCCAGCGGCACCAACTCATTTGGAGCGGGCGGCCAGGGGGTGGGAACCGGAACCGCCGGAACCCTCTTGGTGCCCGGCGGTGGCG
>NZ_RZSR01001503.1:0-859 GCF_004023265.1 Mesorhizobium sp. M1A.F.Ca.IN.020.06.1.1 | reverse complement strand
GATCCATGTCGCCCTGCAGAAGGCCGAGAAGGAACTGGGCATCGAATACAAATGGTCGGAGAAGGTGCAGACCGCCGACTTCAGCCGTGTGATGCGCGAATATGCGCAAGGCGGCTACCAGTTGGTGCTGGGCGACGCCTTCGCCGCCGAGCGCGAATCGCGGCGCACGGCAAAACAGTTCCCGAAGACGGCCTGGCTGTTCGGCTCCGGCGCCGGGCCTGCGGAACCCAATTTCGGCGTCTTCGACAACTGGATCCACGAGCCGGCCTATCTCTCCGGGCTGATCGCCGGCAAGATGTCGAAGTCGGGCACGATCGGCGCTGTCGCGGCAATGGGCATTCCGGAAGTGAACCGGCTGGTCAACGCCTTCTTCGGCGGCGCCAAGGAGGTCAATCCAAACATCAAGCGGAAGGTCGCCTTCATCGGCTCCTTCTTCGATCCGCCGAAGGCCAAGGAGGCCGCGATCGCGCAGATCGATGCCGGCGTCGACGTCATCTATGCCGAGCGTTTCGGCGTCATCGAAGCGGCGGTCGAAAAGAAGATCTACGCCATCTCCAACATGTCCGATCAGTCGAGCCTCGGACCCGACACGGTGATCACCGGCCCGGTATGGAATATGTATCCGACGGTCGAGCAGGCGATCAAGCTGGTCAAGGCGGGCGTCTTCACCGCGCAGGACTATGGCGACTTCTCGCGCATGGCCAAGGGCGGCTCCGATCTCGGCCCCTATCACAAGTTCGAGAAGACGCTGCCGGCCGAGGTCAAGGACCTGGTCGCCAAGAAGAGAGCCGAGATCCTGGAAGGCAATTTCCGCGTCGACGTCGACGAGAACACGCCGGTGTCGGATTGACCAGTACCC
>NZ_RZSR01001502.1:0-861 GCF_004023265.1 Mesorhizobium sp. M1A.F.Ca.IN.020.06.1.1 | reverse complement strand
CTACAGGCTGAAGGGGCTGGCGGCGAAATAAGGCTTTCCAGCGTCATTGCCAGCGCGCCTAGATCATCTCCAGCCCGCGCTTGCGCGTCGGCGGCGGGAAGGCGCGGTCAAGTTCGGCAAGGTCTTCCGCCGTCAGGACGATGTCGAGCGCCGCAGCATTCTGGCGGACGTGCTCCTGCCGGCTGGCCTTCGGGATGGCAACGACGCCTTTCTGCGTCATTACCCAGGCAAGCGCGATCTGCGCGGCGGTGGCGTTGTGGCGGGCGGCAACGGCGTCGAGTCTGGCGTTGCGCGCCAGCGCGCCCTGCTCGACCGGCGAATAGGCCATCAGCGGGATGCCGCGCTCAAGGCTCCAGGGCGCGAGGTCGAATTCCGGACCGCGCCGAGAGAGATTGTAGAGGACCTGGTTGGTTTGGACGTGGGCGCCGGAGGGTAGGCCGACCAGTTCCTCCATCTCGTCGGTATCGAAATTGCTGACGCCCCAATGGCGGATCTTGCCGGCCGCCTTCAAGGCCTCGAAGGCTCCGATCGTTTCCGACAGCGGCACGCTGCCCGGCCAGTGCAGCAGATAGAGGTCGATGCGGTCGGTGGCGAGCCGTTTCAGACTGTTCTCGCAGGCCCGCTTGACGCCGGCGCGCGAGGCGTTGGACGGCAGTACCTTGGAAACCAGAAAAGTCTCGTCGCGGCGTCCGGCGATGGCTTCCGCCACCACCTCCTCGGCGCCGCCGCCGGCATACATTTCCGCCGTATCGATAAGCGTGATGCCGAGATCCAGCCCAAGCCTCAGCGCCGCGACCTCGTCGGCGCGGCGCCGGCCGTCCTCACCCATCTTCCACGTGCCTTGACCCAGCACCGGAACGG
>NZ_RZSR01000014.1:0-18560 GCF_004023265.1 Mesorhizobium sp. M1A.F.Ca.IN.020.06.1.1 | reverse complement strand
AACTTAACCTCACCCGGCAACTTGCGTCAAACCCAGAAACGTGATCGGGATCGAGCTCCCGCTATCCCGTTTCGGCGTGGCGATGGGTCGACGCCAACCACCGCTTCGTCGATCTTGACGTCGCTCGGCAAATGGCGGTGAAGTGGGCGGAGATCGTCTGAGGACCTTAGCCGCTCCGGTGGCGGGACAAGTAGACAATAGGAGCTTCGAGACGGCTCCGCGAATTAATCCGCGGCACGAAGAATGGCATTGCTGAACGTCGCGCAACGTCAGAGCGAGAGATGGCAATTTCACGGATGACCACGGGCAAGCGACTTTGCCTGAACATGATCGTCAAGAACGAGATGGCGAACCTGCAGCGCTGTCTGGGGGCGGTTGTCGACCACATCGACTGCTGGGTCATCGGCGACACCGGGTCGACCGACGGGACCCAGGATTACATCAGGGCTTTCTTCGCCGATCGCGACCTGCCCGGGGAGTTGCATCAGTTCCCCTTCGAAAATTTCGAGCAGGCCCGCAACGCCGCGCTCGATCATGCATATGCTTCGTCGCTCGTCTATGATTATCTGCTTTTCGACGACGCCGACATGGAGTTGGTCGTCGAGGACGCGGGCTTCCGAGCGCAGCTCGACTGTCCCGGCTATCGGCTGCTCCAGCGATCCGGTTCCGACCTCGCCTATTGGAACACCCGCATCGTCAGGCGCGATGCCGGCGCCCGCTACCGTGGCGTGACGCATGAATATCTCGACGTTCCCGGCGACGTGAAGGAACTGCAGGGCGTTTGGTACAAGGACCACGCCACCGGATCGAACCGCGTCGACAAGTTCGAGCGCGACATCAAGCTCCTGCTGGAGGCGCTGGAGAAAGACCCGGAGAACCACCGATACTGGTTTTACCTGGCACAGTCCTACCGCGACGCCGGACGCACGGCCGAGGCGGCGGTGGCCTACGCCAAACGCGCGGCGATGGGCGGCTGGGACGAGGAAGCATGGAACGCCCGGCTGCAGGAGGCGCGCTGCCTAAGAAAGCTCGGGGACGACGCAGGCTTCATTCGCCAGGCGCTTGCTGCCTTCAATCAGCGCCCGCAACGTACCGAACCCCTCTACGACCTCGCGCGGTTCCATCGCGAGAAGGGGATGAATGACGCCAGCGTGCTGTTTTCGGAAGCCGGTCTGGCGATCAGGAAACCGGAGCAAGACATCCTGTTTCTCGAGGATTTCATCTACACGACGGGCCTTCGCGAGGAATACGCGATCGCGGCAAACTACGCCAGCGATCCATTGCGCAAGGACCGCGGGTTCGCAGTGTGCAATTGGCTGGCGCTGAGCCGCAGCATCGCCGACGGTTCCCGCGATCTGGCGCGCTCCAACCTGTTCTTCTACATCGAGCCCGCCAAGACGATGATGCCATCGTTCACTGCGCAACCGGTCGCCTTCGTGCCGCCCGAGGGCTATCGGCTCTCAAACCCGTCCGTGGCTCGCTGGGACAACCAGATCGTAGTGTTGCAGGGGGCCATCACCTTGGCGGCGGCGGAAGAGGACCTCCGGGCTCGAGCGCCGGATCGAGCGGCGGTGCACACACGCAATTTCTTGCTGCGCATCGACAGCGAATTCGGGATCGCGTCGGCCGACGAGATTTCACAGCCGACCGACTTGCCGCGACCTGCTTACGGCTGCGGCCTCGAGGCCATGCGTCCGTTTGCCTGGGAGGGGCAATTGTGGAGCAGCGCCTATATGCGCGCGTCGGCCGCAGAAGGCGAACCGGTCATCGCGCGCATCGACCATGGCGGGCCTGCACCATACCGGATGACTGACTGGCGAGTGCTCCGGCCGATCGGTGCGAAGATGAACGGCAACAACTGGCTCCCCCTCGTCAAGCCGGCTGGCATCGGCACCGACCGGGAGCGGCTGCAGTTCCTTTCTGTGGGTGATTCCATCCGCATTGTCGGCGATCAAGGGCAGACGATATCGGAAAAGCCGTCTTCCGTCGCTGCCGACGAGCTCAAGGGAGGCACCCAGGCGATTGCCTTCGAAGGCGGATGGCTGACACTCGCGCACGAGACGCGGGCAAGGCCGGACGGGGCTCAGCCATACTGCCAGCACCGCTTCGTCTGGTTGGACGAAACAGGTTGCTTGGCAAAGATCAGCCGGCCGTTCTTCTTCAATGAAAAGGGGGGTGAATTTGCCGCCGGCCTAGCCTGGCACCCAAAAGACGAGCGCCTGCTGATTTCGTACGGCGTCGCCGAGAGCGAAGCGTGGATCGCCGCCGTCGATGCCTCGGAGGTAAGCTCGCTGCTGGAGAGGACCGACTATTTGTTCGCAAGCGAGGCATATTGGAGCTCACTTGCGACGACGTCGGCGGACGGTGCGACCATACAAATTGCGGCGGCCCAGCAGCGCAAAGAACCCGGCGACCTCCATCAACAAACCCGGCCTGACAGCGGACTCCCGAAGGAGGCGAGCAGGATTGTCCTCTCCGGCAATGCGAAAGGCACAGAGGAGGTCCTGCTCGAGCTGGCGCCGTTCCTTCGCTTCGCAGACTCGCCGCATGAGCGTCGCGATCAATCCTGGGCGTTCGATAGCCGGATAGCCCCCTTCCTGGACAGGGGAGATGCCGCGCTGCCTCAGATCCACTGCTTTTACGAGGTGCTTTCCGACACTGCGAAGCATCTGACCTTGATTGCCGCCACCACGTCGATGCGCGCCGCAGGCCATCCCGTGAGGGTCTGGAGCTACTCGCCGAACAAGCTTCAATTCCTCGTGCCGCTCGGCGTCGAGGTACGCGCCGCGGATGACGTGATGCCGCGCAGCTTGTTCGAGCGAATGGTCGCCGGCTCCGAGATCCGCTATTTCAGCGACGCCTTTCGCTACGCCGTGCTTTACGAACATGGCGGGTTGTGGATGGATTGCGACGTGGTCATGCTGCGACCGTTTCCGTTCCGCGGCGATTACTTTTTCAATCTGCAATGGCGCGGCGGGCACCAAGGCCACTTCGTCTGCGGCAACGTCATCTATGCCGAAGCCTTCAGCCCCCATTTGAGAGCGCTCTACGAGATGTCAATCGAGCGCTTCTTCGGTGCAAGCGGCAAGGGGTTCGGCGAGATCGGCCCGAAACTGCTCTCCGACTACATCGCTTCGGATCAAGGCGCCGATCTGCGCGATTGGGTCTTCGGGCCAATGTTCTTTAACGCGATCGATTGGACCGAGATAGGCGAGTTCGAAAAGCCGCTCGCCGATGTGGCTGTCTACCTGAATGATGAGCGTGTCTTCGGAACACACCTGTGGACGGCACGAAATGAGGCTCGCTCGGGCGGGGAAGGAGCGCCGCTCATCTCCTTGCTGGTCGAGCCGCTGCGGAGCTTTCCCACACTCATCGATCTTGCTGATCGCTTCAACACCGACAAGAACCGCCATACCGGCAACCGGCATGCTTACGCACGCGTCTACGAGCGGCTGCTGTCGAGCCGGAGACTTTCCATGCGGAGGCTATTAGAGATCGGCCTCTGTCGCATCGCGGCGGAAGGCAACCAGTCCGAGACGCCCTCGGTCGCGCTCTGGCAGTCCTATTTTCCTTACGCCGAGGTGATCGGTGTCGACCTGACGGATTTTTCTCAGTTCAACAATGGGAGGTTCAAGTCTTTCGTTTGCGATCAATCCAAGCTGGAGGATCTGCGCTCCGTCGCGGCGAAGCTGGAACCGGGCTCGCTTGACGTGATTATCGACGACGGCAGCCACGCCTCGTTCGACGAGCAACTGACGCTTCGCGAATTCTTCCCGCTGCTCGCAGAGGGTGGATGGTATTTCATCGAAGACCTCGACTGGCAGCCAACAGGCGAAAATGCCGGTGAAATCACACTCACCAAGCATATCTTGCGAGAAATCCAACAGCACGGCACGGCCCGATCAATCGACCCGGTCGGTATCAGCGACCTTGCCGATCAGTTTGCCGAAATCCGGTTCTTCGACAGCCACTTCGAGCTTAGCCAGGCAAAATTGCTCGGAGGGCTAGTGGCGATCCGCAAGCGCGGAGGCGTCGGCCTTGTTCGATGAGCGTCACAGGGCGGCGCGGTCGGGTTCGGGCGAGTCCAGCCGTTCAGCGGGAGGTCGCTTAGCGACTGCGTCCAATCGCGGACCCCTTCCTTGAAGATAGCGGTCTACACCATCGCGTTGAACGAAGCCGCACATGTCGAGAGGTGGGCAAATTCGGCCGTCGGCGCCGACTATCGGATAGTCGCCGACACCGGCAGCACCGACGACACGGTATCCCGACTGATCAACGCCGGCGTTACCGTGCACCGGATCGCGGTCCGCCCATGGCGCTTCGATGACGCCCGAAATGCCGCCCTGGCACTCATCCCCGCCGACGTCGACGTGTGCTGCACGATGGACATGGACCGTTTCCTCGAGCCCGGCTGGCGCCCCAAGCTGGAGGCGGCCTGGAGACCCGAAACGACAGCCCTCTATTGCCAGACGATCTATAGAGCGAGTGTCGGCGACCCCAGACCGTTGCGGCAATGGGCCACCAAGAATTTTCACCATCGCTGGGGATATCGCTTCAAGCGCCCCGTCCATGAGGCCCTCGTCTTCACCGGAGAAAGGGAGGTGGTCACGACCAGCAACGACCTGGTCATGTTCGAGGTGCAGGACCTGGCCAAGCCAACCAGGAGCAGCTACCTGCCTCTGATGGAGGTTGCCTACAAGGAAGATCCCGACGACGCACAGATGTGTTTCTGGCTCGGGCGGGACCTGATGTGGGCCAACCGGCCCGACGAGGCCGTTCAATTGCTTGAGCGCTACCTTGGCTTGCCGACAAGCACCTGGGGCGAGGAACGGTCAGAAGCGATGCGCTACATCGCACGCATGATGCCGGACCAGAGATTGGTGTGGTTGGACAAAGCGCGAATGGAAGCGCCGCATCGGCGCGAGATCTGGGCCGACCTTGCGGAGGAACTCCACGGCAGGGCCGACTGGTTGAATCTGTTCTGGGCGTGCAGCAACGGAATCGAAAACACCCGTCGCACCGGAAGCTATCTCGATGACCCGAACTGCTGGGGCTTTCGGCTGTTTGATCTGGGCGCCATCGCCTCATGGCACCTGAATGCGATGGACCGTGCTGTGGAATGGGGGCAGATGGCGCTCGAGCTTGACCCGGGCAATGAGCGTCTCAGGAACAACCTCGATTTCTTCATTCGGCGCCGGCACGAAGATCGAGCAGCGCCGCTCGGCGAAGAAGGTGTTCGGTGAAAAGGCTATCGGTTGCCTGATGGGACGGACTGGCCGACTGCGGTCAACGCCAGCCTGTCGCTCACGTATTGATCCGTACCGATTCCTCCGGCCGTTCGTCACTGATGACAAGCGGCGGCAAGCACACATAGGCGTTGAGCGAGGGCATCACGCCCGCCATGATGCAATCGATGCCTGCATTGTTCAGCCTTAGGCCGAAGCCTGCAAAATCCACGATCATCGGCCGTATCGGAAGGCACCACTCCAACAGCGCGCGCGCGCCACGTGGCGAGACGGAGTAACAAACCGTGCCGAGCAGATAGCGCGCTCGAAGCAGAGCAGGTTCGATTTCCGCCTCCTGGAAGTCAGCAATATGCGTCATGACTTCGCCCGGAAAGAACTCCAGCCTGGCACCGGTTCCGCCAGGAAGGGCATCTAGCCAGGCATAGCATCGCAGACTTGCACTCCACAGGATGAAATCCCAATCGGCCGGGATGTTCGCCAAGAGCGCGTTCGTATGTCGTTCGAACTCGCGAGAGAAGATCGCATCATCTTCGGCAACCGTTATCACCTTGTGCCGACCGACGGCCTCTCTCCAGAGCGTCACGTGCGAGATGGCGCAGCCCAGACTCCCAGGCGCATACTCCAAATCCGAACTGATAACCCCACGCTCTATCAGCTTGTCGCGGTCGATGGATTTTCCGTCAAATCCGGAGAACCTCCGGACTTCCGGCAGGTGCGAGTTCAACTTGCGAAATTTATCCAGCCGCCCGACACTTCGATCGAGATTGATTACATAAATCTCCGACATGACGCTTTTAGCCCCATTTTGGCGATGGTTCGTCCATTCACTCACTTTGCATCGAGCGAACCAGCTTGCGCCCCGGCCTCCACTTGAGAGAACTTCAAGTCTAGCCGGATCGGTGGTAGCTGGCGAGACGGCTTGGACCAGGCATTCGAACTTTTGGAGGATTTGCGTCCGGCAACTGGAGAGGCTATGAGGCGCCGAGATTTGGCGGTTGGCATCATCGTTGCGGCAGCATCGGCTACCGCAATGGCAAAGTTTTCGGCCATCCTGGACCCGGGCTATGCAGCTATGCCATCCCCCCGGAATAAGACACCCGCGACGCTTCTGTCCGCCCCGCTCGAACTCGCGGGCAATTGGGGCCGCATGCTCCCGCAAGCGGCAGAACAGGTCGTTGAAAAGGCGCGGCGCGCCTGCCTAGACGGCGTCCGACTGCTGTCTGATCGCCAGCCGGCAAGGCTCCGCGTCGACCGCCATGGCACCGGACAGCCGGCGATCTGGCTGCATCCCGACGGCAGCAGTATGGCCTGGATCATTGTCGACATCGGCGAACGGGACTGGTCGAAGCTTGCCTACCAGTTCGGCCATGAACTCGGCCATGTGCTTGCCAACAGCTGGCAGGCCGATGCGAAGCCGGCACCGCCTTGCCAATGGCTGGAGGAAGCCATGGTGGAGGCCTTCTCGCTGCGAGGCCTGGGACGCCTGGCGAAAGACTGGAAACAGGACCCGCCTTTCGCAGGTGACAACGCTTTCGGCGATGCCATTGCCGAATATCGTGGGAACATAATCAAACGCTATACCGCGCTCGCCGACAGCCAGGGACTTACCCGAGATGCTGCGACGTGGTTCGCCGACCACCGAAACGAGATCGAAGTTCCAGGTCTCAATCCGTTCGCGCAAGCAATGTGCCCGACCATTCTCGCAGAATACGAACAGGTTCCCGATTGCGTTGAGGCGCTGGGCGCGCTCAACCGCTGGCCTGGCCGCAGCGGGGTTCCAATCGCCGAATATCTCCGCCGATGGAAAAAGAGCTGTACCGAATTGCAGGCCTCGCCGCACCTGCCGGTCCGACTCCAGCAATTGTTGCATGTTACCCGGGAGCGACGCTAACCAAAGGTCGGCAATGTGGCGGGAATCTTGTGATCGGACACATACGGGGGCATGCGCGGACGCTACGGGTCTCCAAAAAAGCAGGGACGAGAACGCCCAAGCCGGCAGTTGGTCAGCGGCCGTCCGTATGTCGTGGCTGATGTGGAAGGGATTGTTGCTTGGCAGCGTCCGGATCGGTCTCCTTCGCCTTCGGCTCGGAGTGTCGCCGACCATATACAAGCCTGAACACAATCGCGAGATAGCCGACCTGCAACAGAAGCGCGGCTAGGAGGCTCCAGGCAATGCTCATCCAGACGGACCCCGTGGCCTCATAGGCCCAGGTTCCGACTACGCTCGACGTGATCAGCATTCCGACCAGAAACTGAGGAAAGTACATCTCCCCAATCCTGCTTCCAGGCACTCGAGGCGAAAATTTCACTATTTTAGCAATCGAGCAAGTATCGCCATCTGTACCAATTTCGACGCAGCACCGAGTTTCTCATTCGAGCAGCACGGTAACGGACGACGCTGGAACGTCAGGTCGAAGCTTGGAGGATGACGTGTTCCTAGGTGAATTCCGAGTTGGAAGGCGAGCGGATGTCCGGCGGGTGTACACGCTGGCGACCTTGTTTGACATCGCCACCCGCCGGGGAGTGAGCGACCGACGAAGATGTGGGGACTTTGCGTGGGCCTTTCTGCACCGATTCCTGCCGCAGTACGCCGTTCGTTTCGCTTTTCCATTTTCTCCCCCGCAACGAAGACGTAAGGCTTACCCGCGAACTCGCCATTAGAAGGACGCAAAAAGGCGGACCAGGGAATACCGGGTCCGCCTTTTCTGCCGACGGGCTTCGGGGAAGAAGGCTGGGTTCGACAAACTATCCGAGGCAATCTCAGCTGGACAATGAGAGAATTCTTGCGGCCGCGCGCCAAGCTGGCCGGCTGGTGGTGGTGGCGGAAAACCACACCGTCATAGGCGGACTGGGTGAAAGTGTCGCCGCATTGCTTATGCGCGAGGGCGTGACACCCGCCTTTCGGCAGATCGCCCTTCCCGACGAGTTTCTGGACGCCGGTGCTCTGCCGACACTTCACGATCGGTACGGCATCTCGACAACTGAGGTCGTGCGCCGTATTCGCGAATGGACGGGTAAGTGAGGCACGATCTCGGCTCTGCTCTTGATGACGGTGATCGGCAGCCGTAACGCCACCAGGAGCGATTTCGATCAGGTCGCCGCATCGATCCGGGACGGCGAAATACCGATTACCAGGCTCGTGACCCACCGGACCACTCTGGCCAAGAGCCCTCACGACATTGCGCGCTGGTCACGCGAGAAGGCTGGGCTGATCAAGGCTGTCATCGCCGTCCACGACAGGTCCTGACCAGCTGACGTAAGGGCCAGCAGTCTCTTGCGAGCGGCGCCTTACCCATTTGGCGCTGTGCGAACGGCATCCGCTGCGCCAAGCCCGACGACCGGGATGTCCCGGTCATCACTTGCGAGACAGTCTTCCAATCTTCAAGCCGGGGAGGCGTCGGGGAGACCAGCGAACTCAGCGCTGTTGCCAAAAATATGCTCAACCTGGTCGGGAAGCAGAACCCCCGCTTCTTCAACGACTTGGCGTAAGGTCCTCTTGCCTGCCAAAGCGCGCTTGGACAATTCGGCTGCTTTGCCGTAGCCGATCAGTTTTGCTAAGGGCGTTGCCAGAACGAGGGATTGATCAAGCAGCGCTCTGCAACGATCAAAATCGACTTCGATCCCGTCCACGCAGCGCTCTTTGAAAATCCGCATTCCTCTCGTCAACAACCGCATGGATTGCAGGATGTTCAAGACGATCACCGGCTCCATTGCATTCAACTGAAGCTGGCCCGCGCTTGCGGCCAGTGTCACGGTAAGATCGTGGCCAATCACCTGGAAGCTGAGTTGGTTCACCATCTCAGGAATGACGGGATTGATTTTACCCGGCATGATCGAAGAGCCGGCCTGCACGGGTGGCAATCGAATCTCGCCCAGTCCGCCAAGCGGCCCACTGCTAAGCAGGCGCAAATCGTTGCAGATCTTGGTGAGCTTGACCGCAATGCGCTTCAGCATGCCCGAAAAGGAAACGAAGCCGCCGGTGTCCGACGTTGCCTCGATGAAATTACGGGCAGCAACAAGCTGAATGCCTGATATTCGCGACAGATGACCGCAAACGATGCCTGGGAACTCGCGGGGCACGTTAATCGAGGTGCCGATCGCCGAGCCCCCAAGGTTGATTTCCAACAACAATCTCGCGACCGACTGAAGTTGGACGATATCTTCGTCGATGAGTTCAGCAAAGGCTCCGAACTCCTGCCCAACTGTCATGGGCACCGCGTCCTGAAGCTGAGTTCGGCCAACCTTGAGCTCATTCGCGTGCTGGAGCGCCTTGGCGCGAAACGCATCACGCAAATTGACTTGTGCCGATACGAGCCCGTCGCAGGCCCGCAAAACCGTCAGACGGATTGCGGTCGGATACACATCGTTTGTCGACTGGGAAAGGTTTACGTCGTCGTTGGGGTGCAGCCTTGCGTAATCGCCAATTTTGGCGCCGAGTTTGATCAGGGCCAGGTTGGTCACAACCTCGTTGACGTTCATGTTTGTCGACGTACCGGCCCCTCCCTGCATCATGTCAACCGGGAAGTTTTCTTCGATCCCCTTCAGTTCGATGATATCGCCGCACGCATCTGAGATAGCCTGGGCCTTTTCGGGCGAGAGCAGTCCGAGTTCCATGTTTGCAAGACAAGCAGCCTTTTTCACCATCGCCATCGACTGGATGAACTCGGGAAAATCCTTCAGCCGCAGCCCGGACACATCGAGGTTCTGTTCTGCTCGACGGGTGTGCACGCCATAGAGCACGTGGCCCGGTACAGCGAGCGGTCCGATCAGATCCGTTTCGATACGGTCGGCAATCATGGTTGCTAACTCCGCTCAGCCAAGACCTCGGGCGTCACCCACGCAGGTGCAAGATTCACAAGTCTGGATACTAAGATGAGGTCCTCACGACCGGCTGATGACGGCGCCAGCCTTGATGGCGAGCGCCGCGATAGTCAGTGCCGGGTTGACGGCCGCGGATGTCGGAAGCACAGAAGCGTCGGTTACATAGAGGTTTGCAATTTCGTGGGAACGGCAATCAGGCGACACAACCGACGTCTCCGGATCGCTTCCAAGCCTGGCAGTGCCACACTGGTGCGAAGTCGTCTTTCTGCCGAAGGTTCGAGTAAGAACGATGGGGAAGCCCGCCCTTCGCATCACACCTCGCGTCCTGCGGATCAGCAGCTCGTGCGCTCGCATGTTGCTGCGAACCCAATGCATGACGATGCGGCCATTCTGAACCGTGACCCGGCTCTCTGGATTGGGCAGGTCCTCGCTGGTCAAGAACCAGCCATAGCAATTGCGGGCTATCAGCCCCGCCAGCCACCGTGGAAGCAAGGGCGCGTTGGCCTTGAGGATGTTACCGGTGATATGTCCAAGCAATTGCACGTTGCCAAGCGGGAAACCTGTTTCCGGATCGGCGTTATAGAAGTCGTTGAATGCCAGGGTCTTCTGGTAGACCGACGTATTGGCCGACCGCGGATCGATCGCCAGCATGGCGGTGGTATTGTGGTTCATGAAGTTGCGGCCGAGTTGGTCGGAGCCGTTGGCCAGCCCGCGCGGATGTGCGGCATTCGCCGAGCGCAGCAAGAGCGCCGCGCTCTGGACCGCGCCGGCCGCAACGGCGAAGATACCAGCGCTGATCCGCCGCTCAACACCATCCTTTAGAAACACTGCGGCAGTCACCTTGCGACCCATCGGGTCGGTTTCCAGCCGCACGACATTGGCCCCGGTCACGAGACTGACGTTGCTGCTGTTCAACGCGGCAGTCAGCGGTCCAACTTCGGCGTCGATCTTGCCGGAACCCGTGTTGGGAAACGCATCCCAACCGGTCTTTGCGCGGCGAAGCCACTCATTGATGTCGATAGCCAGGGGAAGGCTGGCTGGATGGATCCCCGCCTCTTTCAAGCGAGCGCGCACGGCCGCTATGGCCGGCTCGTCGGGTACCGACGGAAAACGGTAAGGACCGGTGCGCGGCGGCTCGGTGGGATCCTGCGTGGGGTCACCCCGCACCTTGAAAATCGCCTCGGCTCGCTCGTACCAAGGCTCGAGCTCGTGATAGGTGATCGGCCACCCAGGTGAGGCGCCGTCCATGTGAGGGCGCGGCGAGAAATCTTCCAGCCTGTAGCGGTACATGACCGCGCCGAAGAACTTGGAATTGCCTCCGACATAATAGTAATTGCCAGGCAGGAAAGCTTGGCCGTCGGTGCCAACCCACTTTTCGGTCGAACGGTAGAAGCCCTCGAGAAATATCGCCCGGTCGTCGCGCGCCTGGGGCGCGTCGCGCAGGTGCTCGCCACGTTCCAGAATCACGATGCGCCTGCCGGTGCCGGCCAGGCTATGGGCCAGGGAAGCGCCTCCTATGCCTGACCCGATAATGACGATATCAGCTGTTTGATCCACGTCGATGCCTCAGTCTATGCGTTGCTCATTGTCGGCATCGAACAGCACGATCTTGCCAGTATCGACCGCGAGGGTCGCCGAAGTGCGGGCTGCCACGGCCCTTGGCGGCACACGAGCTGTGACTTCGACCCCGCCTGCCTGGAAAAGAGCAAGCGTATCGGGGCCCGTAGGCTCGACAACGTCGATGTTTACCGTGACCGCTTGCGCGGCTTGCTCGCCGGCGACGCTGAACAACTCCGGACGAACGCCCAGCAGAATACTGCGCCCAGCGTATTTGGCTGCCGCTTGTGAAGACAAAGGGATGCCTGAGAGGCGGGCAGCCGCCCCACCTGGGACGTCGATCACCGCGACTGGCCGACCGTCTTCCACGTCAAGTCTCGCCGGAACGATGTTCATGGAGGGCGAGCCCACGAACTTGGCCACGTATACGTTCGCCGGCCGGTCGTAGACCGACTGCGGATCGTCAAGGTGCTGGACCACGCCGTCCTTCATCACGGCAACGCGCGTGGCGAGCGTCATGGCTTCGATCTGGTCATGCGTGACGTATACGATTGTGGTTCCCAATCGTGCATGAAGACGCTTGATCTCGGTTCGCATGTCGACGCGCAACTTGGCGTCCAGGTTGGATAAAGGTTCGTCGAACAGGAACAGCTTGGGTTGGCGCACGATCGCGCGCCCCATTGCCACGCGCTGGCGCTGGCCTCCCGAGAGTTGCGAGGGCTTCCTGTCCAGAAGATGCGTCATCTGGAGCAGGTCGGCCGCCGTCTTGACCGCCTTGTCCCGCTCGGCTTGCGGCACGCCGCGGATCTTCATGCCGAACTCGATGTTCTGGCGCACGGTCATCGTGGGATAGAGGGCGTAGGACTGGAACACCATGGCGATATCCCTGTCTTTCGGCGACAGGTCGTTGACAACCCTGCCGGCGATGCGGATTTCGCCACCTGAGATGTTCTCGAGGCCGGCGATCATGTTGAGCAGTGTGGACTTGCCACAACCCGAAGGGCCGAGCAGCACCAGGAAGTCGCCGGTGCCGATGGAGATACTGACCTCCTTCAGGACTTCGAGGTCACCGTAGAGCTTGCGGGCCCGATCGATTTCAAGCGTTGACATAGCACTAGCCTTTCACGGCGCCGGCGGTCAGACCGCGCACGAAGTAGCGTCCCGCGACGACGTAAACGAGAAGGGTGGGGATGGCGGCAATCATGGCGGCCGCCATGTCGACATTGTATTGCTTGCGCCCCATCGTCACGTTGACGATGTTGTTCAGCGCCACGGTGATCGGCGATGATTGCCCTGCGGTGAACGACACGCCGAAAAGAAAGTCGTTCCAGATCTGCGTGAATTGCCAGATGCAAGAGACCACGATGATGGGAAGCGCGGTCGGCAACATCACTGAAAAGAAGATCCGGAAGAACCCAGCTCCGTCGATTTGAGCCGCGCGGGTCAGTTCGTCCGGGATCGTGATGAAATAGTTCCGGAAGAACAGGGTCGTGAAGCTTATGCCGTATACGGTGTGAACCAGCACGAGACCCGGAATGGTGCCGGAAAGGTGGAGGCGACCAAGCAGCTGCGCCATGGGCAAGATAACGGCCTGGAACGGCAGGAAGCAGCCGAACAGCAACAGTCCGAATATCGCGTTCGCCCCGGCGAAACGCCACTTCGTGAGAATATAGCCGTTTATCGCGCCTATCCCCGTGGACAGGATGACGGCGGGCACGACCATCAGGATGGAATTGATGAAGTATGGCCGCAGTCCCGTGCAGGCCGTGCCAATGCAGGCCTCCTGCCATGCCTTGTTCCAGGCTTCGAAGGTGATCGCCTGGGGCACCCCGATGAAGGAGCCGCCATAGATTTCATCCAGCGACTTGAGCGAGGTGACGATCATCACCCAAAGCGGCATCAGGTAGAAGGCGGCGAGCGCGATCAGCGAGCCATAGATGAACAGGCGACCGATCTGGTGTGAACGACGCGCCGAGCGTGCTTCAGTGCGCATTGCGGTCCTCCCTCAATTCCGAATAGAGGTAGGGAACGATGATGGCGGCGACCGTCATCAGCATCATGATGGCGCTGGCGGCACCTACGCCCATCTGGTTGCGCCTGAAGGTTGCGGCGAACATGAAGGTGGAGGGCATTTCGGTGGCGCTGCCGGGCCCGGCATTTGTGAGGGCGAGCACCAGGTCGAAGCTCTTGATCGAGATATAGCTCAGGAGGACGATGACGCTCAGGAATGCCGGGCGCAGCATCGGCACGATGACGCTGACGTAGATTCGCGGCAGGCTGGCTCCCTCGATCTGCGCGGCCTTGATGATGGAAGTATCGATCGCTCGCAGCCCGGCCAGGAAAATGGCCATCGCGAACCCCGTCGATTGCCAGACCGCTGCGATCACCACGCAGTAGATTGCAAAGCTCGGTTGTGTGATCCAGTCGAAGACAAAACCGGTCCAGCCGAGCTCGTTGACGACCTTCTGCAGGCCGAGGTCCGGGTTCAGGATCCATTTCCAGGCTGTGCCCGTGACAATGAATGACAAGGCCATGGGATAGAGGTAGACGGCTCGCAGGAAGCCCTCCGCCCTCACCTTCTGGTCGAGCAGAATCGCGAGGAACAAGCCCAGCGCGATGGTGATCGCCAGGAACAACGCCGTAAAGATGAAGAGATTGGCGACTGCAGTGTGCCAGCGCGGGGTCGACCACAAACGGACATATTGCTCAAGCCCGACGAAGTCGAACTTCGGGACCATCTGGGACGAAGATAGCGAGATCCAGGCCGTCCAGACTATGAAGAGATAGACGGCAATCAGAACGGCCAGCAGGCTGGGCGACAGGACGAGCCGCGGCAGCCATAGGTCCAATTTGTTTTTGAACGACATGGGACTGACCACCCTCGCTATTGCCGAGCATTGTTGCGGACGGTGCCCCCGCCGGCACGATTGCCGGCAGGGCTTTGGTGGCCTGGACTAGCGGGCGTTGTTGATCCCATCGACCAGGGCCTGAACAGCATCCTTGGACGACATGTCGGTGACGAAGAATTTGCCGACGACGTCGGTGAAGACGCCGGCGAATTGAGGCTGGGCAGCAAAGCCTTCCGTGAGGCCGCCGAGCATCGTGCCGTTCTTCACCGCCGCCTCGCGGTCAGCATAGCTACGCTTCGCGCAGTCATCGAAACTGTCGACCGGAACGTCGGAGCGAGCCGGGATTGAACCCTTGATCAGGTTGAACTGCTTCTGCACCTCGGGATCCATGATCGATTCTGCCCAGGCGTCCTGGCCTGCTGTGGTCACAGCATCATCGACCTTGAACATGCCAAATGCGTCGATCACGAACTTGAAGTTGGGCTTGTCGGTCGGCGTTGGGAAGCAGAGGAAATCGACGCCGGGCTTGAGGCCCTTGGCAAGGAACTCGCCCTTGGCCCAGTCGCCCATGACCTGCATGGCGGCTTTGCCATCCGCGACCATGCCCGTTGCGACGGCCCAATCACGCCCGGTGAAGCCGTCATCGACAAGTCCGCGGACCTTCCTAAGCTTGTCGAACGTCGCGATCATTTCGGGGCTCGAAAGAGCGCCCTCGTCCAGGTCGATGACTGCCTTCTTGTAGAATTCGGGCCCGTTCACGTCGACAAGGATTGCCTCGAAGACCTCGAGGATCTGCCAGCTCTCGTCACCCATGGCGAGCGGGACCACACCGGCGGCCCGGAGCTTGTCTCCGTCGGCGATCAGCTCATCCCAAGACTTCGGTTCCTTGACGCCGGCCTTGTCGAAAACGGCCTTGTTCGCCCAAAGCCAGTTCTGCCTGTGCATGTTGATCGGCACGGAAATGAAGTCGTCTCCGTTTTTGACGAATGCAAGCAGCTGCGGGGCGAGCGCCTTGTCCCAGCCGTTCTTGGTGTAGAGATCGTTGAGAGAGCGCAGGACGCCCTGCTTGCCCCAGTCGAGCCCTTCATAGCCAAGGAACTGCATCGTTGCCGGGGGGTTCCCGGCGGCAAGACGCGTGCGCAATGCCTGCAGCGCGTTGGCGCCGCTGAGACCGCCGACCGCGCTATCTTCCCAGGTGTAACCCTTGGAGGCCAGCTTATCGGTGATGACCTTGAGCGCTTTGACCTCGCTTTCGGACACCCAGTGATGAATGCCTTCGACCTTGCCCTTGCTTTCGGCCATTGCCGCAACCGGCATGAAGGCGATCGAGGCGGCTAGGATGGTGGTGAGCTTCATTGTAGTTCCCCTTGTTGCTTGCGTTGGTGGCTTGATGATCCGGCTCGATCCTGTGGGGCGCGTGCCGGGGCGTGTTGCGCATCAGAGCGGTTCGGCTGCCGATGCGTATGGAACGTTGCGCCGGCCATAGCGGCGGACGCGGATGTTGGACTGCTCGGCATGGCCGGCGAAACCTTCCATGATGCAGAGGCGCGAGCTGTACTGGCCGACCAAGGCGGACGCCTCATCGGTCTCGATCCGCTGGTAGGTGCAGGTTTTAAGGAACTTGCCGACCCACAGACCGCCTGTATATCGGGCTGCCTTGTTCGTAGGCAGCGTGTGGTTGGTTCCAATCACCTTGTCGCCGAAAGAGACGTTGGTGCGAGCGCCCAGAAACAGAGCGCCATAGTTCTTCATCCTCTCAAGGAAATAGTCCGGATCACGTGTCATGACCTGCACGTGCTCGGAGGCAATGCGATCCGCTTCCGCCACCATCTCATCCAGCGTGTCGCACAGGATGATCTCGCCGTAGTCTTCCCAGGCTTTGCCGGCGACAGCCGCAGTCGGCAGGATTTTGAGCAAACGCTCGATCTCATCGAGGGTATCGCGGGCAAGTTTCTCAGAATTGGTGATCAGAACGGCGGGAGAGTTGACGCCGTGCTCCGCCTGGCCAAGCAGGTCGGTCGCCACGATCTCACCGTCGACACTGTCGTCAGCAATCACCAAGGTCTCGGTCGGACCGGCGAACAGATCGATGCCAACTTCGCCGAACAGCAGCCGTTTCGCTTCGGCGACGTAGGCATTGCCGGGGCCGGCCAGGATATCCACGGGAGCGATCGTCTCAGTGCCATAGGCCATGGCCGCGATCGCCTGGACACCACCAAGGCAATAGATTTCGTCCGCGCCCGCAAGGGCCTGGGCGGCGACGATCTTGTCGGCGATCTTGCCTCGAAACGGCGGAGCGCAAGTGATGACGCGTTCGCAGCCTGCCACGCGAGCGGTCAAGACCGTCATGTGAGCAGAGGCAAGCAGCGGATATTTGCCGCCCGGTACATAACATCCGACATTCTGGATCGGTATGTTCTTATGCCCCAAAATAACGCCTGGTAGCGTCTCGATCTCCAGATCGCGAAGTGTGACCCGCTGGGCTTCGGCGAATTTGCGTATCTGGTCCTGGGCGAAATCGAGATCCTCGCGCTCGCGTTTGCTCAACGCGTTGATGCATCCGTCAATCTCAGCCTTGGTCAGGCGATAGCTGTCGCGGTCGAACTTGTCGAAGCGGATGGACAATTCGCGCACTGCCGCGTCGCCCCCTTTCTCGACTTGCGCCAGCAATGCCTGGACTGTCGCGGTGACTGCGGGCTGGCCATCGTCTGCGACACTGCCTTTGGCGGGCTTGACGGTGCGTATCATGGCAATAACTCTTGGTTTGCGGGCGCTTGCGCGCCGCATCATCAATGTGGTGGATGGCGAAGTGCGAGGGCGGCGCATGACCAACCCTCGCGTCAATTTTGCTAGAGGTGCTGTTCGCGTGCACGCATCTGGGCGTAAGCGGCCTGCTCTTTTTCGTAGTAGGCTGGCGAGGGGAAATCCCACCAGCCGGTGGCGAACGGCCCTGCCGCATCGCGCGAGACGATGACTTCGACGAGAGCGGGCCCGCCGCATTCCAAGGCTGCCTTCAGGCTGCTTTCGAGATCTTCATCCTTCTCGACCTTCCAGGCCTCGAGCCCGAATGCCCGCGCCGAAGCCGTGATATCGGCCGAATAAGGCTGACCATTGCCCGAGTGATGGTTGAATTCGGAAGCAATGTGACGGCCCATGAACTTGCGCTGACCGCCTCGGATCGACATATATCCCGAATTGTTCAGCACGAGGAAGACCACATTGATGCCGTTCATCGCGGCAGTGCCCATTTCGGGCAGCGACATCATGAAGTCGCCGTCGCCAACGATCGCCACGACTTGGCGGTCCGGGCATGCGAGCTTGGCCCCCAGCGCCGCCGGCACCGCCCAGCCCATTGGCGAATAGGAGCCCGAGGTCAGGTGGGTGCGAGGCTCGTAGACAGGGAAGCTTTGCTTCACCGAGCCCTGGGTATTGCCGGAACCGACAACCACAATACCGTTGCGATCGAGGACCTTGCGCAAAGCGACCAGCGGGCGCTGGGAGGTGAAAGGCGTTTCGCGGCTGTTTTCGCGCGGCGACACCTGAGCGATCCAGTCCGCCTTGGCCTTCTGAACGTCGGCCAGGAACTGCTCGCGTTTGCCCAGAGCCTTCTTAGCATCGCCCTCCGAGATGAGGGCCAGGATCGCCTCCAAGGCCACCTTTGCGTCTGATACGATCCCCACCTCGGTCGGATAGGTCTTGCCGATCTCGCGCGGGTCGAGGTCAATATGGATCAGCTTACCTGGAGGGATCGAGAACGAGACGCCCTTGGCGTAGGAAGATGCCGACCAGTCGGTGAAGCGGCAGCCGACCGAAACGACCACATCTGCGGAAGCAGTGATCTTGTTGCCGCAGGTCGTGCCGGTCTGGCCGACTGCTCCAATGAAGAGCTCGTGATCTTCCGAGATGGCGCCCTTGCCGTTCCAGGTGATCGAAACGGCGGCGCCGACGCGCTCGGCCAGACGCGTCAGTTCGCTCGACGCGTTGGCCGTGATCGCACCGCCACCGGCGACGATGACCGGGCGTTCGGCACTCAACAGGACCTTGACCGCGGCCTCGATCGCGCTCGGATCGGGATAGGCCCTGTCTC
>NZ_RZSR01000150.1:0-8727 GCF_004023265.1 Mesorhizobium sp. M1A.F.Ca.IN.020.06.1.1 | reverse complement strand
GACCGGATGCAGCCCGACATCGGCGCCTGGTCGCAATATCTGGAAGTGGGTATCGGCCCCGATGCCGAGATCTTCACCAAATGCCAGCCGATGGCCTCCGTCGGCTTCGGCGCCGATGTCGGGCTGCATCCGGTCTCCACCTGGAACAATCCGGAGCCGGAGATCGCGATGATCGCCGACAGCTCGGGCCGCATCGTCGGCGCCACGCTCGGCAACGATGTCAATCTGCGCGATGTCGAAGGACGCTCGGCGCTGCTGCTCGGCAAGGCCAAGGACAACAATGCTTCCGCCTCGCTTGGACCTTTCATCCGGCTCTTCGACGAGACCTTTTCCATCGCCGACGTGAAGCGCGCCACGGTGCGGCTAAGCGTCGAGGGCGAGGACGGTTTTTCGCTGGAGGGCGCAAGCTCGATGGCCGAGATCAGCCGCTCGCCGGAAGAGCTGGTCAGAGCCGCGATGGGACCGCATCACCAGTACCCGGACGGGCTGGCGCTCTATCTCGGCACCATGTTCGTGCCATCGAAGGATCGCGGCGAAAAGGGCAAGGGCTTCACCCACAAGGTCGGCGACACCGTCACCATCTCGTCGGAAAAGTTGGGCGCGCTGATCAACCGGGTGCGCCTGTCGCCCGACTGCCCGCCCTGGACCTACGGCGCCAGCCACCTCATGCGCGACCTCGCCAGAGCCGGTCTGATCTAGCAGCGGATCACAACGGCATACGCTTGCTCATCACTGGAGGCTGATGAGCGCAACGGCGTTTGCCCGGGAAAATATCACGGTAACTGATGCAATCTGATGGGATTGCTGATGGCGTGCGGAGCTGTGCCAACATCCATTGACGATCGAGGCTTGCCAGCGGCCGAAAAAGGGAATGCTCTAGAGGCGTCCGGTCGGCGCGGGCAGGAAGATGCGACCCTTGAGGATCGTATCGCGCCTGATGTGGAGGTGGTTTCAACATGGGAGGAAATCGATGCTTTCGAGGCTGAGACTGTTCGTGCTTGGCTTGATCGCGGCGATCGCCATTCCGGCGATGGCCGAGGCCAAGACGTTCTACTGGATTTCGCATGGCGGCCCGGCCGATCCGGTCTGGACCTACTTCCTCGCCGGGGCCAAGCAATGGGCGACCGACACCGGCAACAAGGTGAACACCTCGTTCCACAATGGCGACGTTGCCTCGCAGCAGGAGGCTGTTCGCGCCGCCATCTCGGCCAAGGCCGACGGCATCGTCACCACCAGCCCCGATCCGGGCAGCCTCGTCGAGATCGTCAAGGAGGCCCGTGCGGCCAACATTCCGATCATCAACTTCAACACGCCCGACCCGAAGGCCGACTTCAACGCCTATGTCGGCGGCGACAACGTCACCTTCGGCAAGCACTGGGCGCAGTATCTGGTCGATAAGGGCCTGGTGAAGAAGGGCGACTTCGTTTGGATGCCGGTCGAGGTGCCCGGCGCCACCTATGGCGTGCAGGAAGAGGAAGGCATCAAGAGCGTGTTCGAGCCGCTCGGCATCACCTATGAGGTGACCGAGGCGACGCTCGACCAGGCCGAAGTGATCACCCGCATGGTGGACTATCTCACCGCCCACAAGGGCAAGGTGAAGGCGATCATCGGCCTCGGCGATCTGGTCACAGGCTCGGTCAAGCGCGTCTTCGACCAGGTCGGCGTCAAGCCGGGCGAAATCCCCGTTGTCGGCTGGGGCAACTCGCTCGACACCACCCAGGAAGTGCTGAACGGCTATGTCAACGCCGCGCAGTGGCAGGACCCGCAGGCGACCAGCTACATCGCGCTTTCGATGGCGGCGATGGCGTCTGCCGGCATTCCTCCGGGCTTCAACGTCATCACCGGCGCGCTCTATGAAAAGGATACCGCCGGCGTCTATGACAAGATCCTGTCCGGCAAGTAATTCCTGACATCCACGGTCGCGGCTTTCGGGCCGCGATCGCCTGGACCGTCGAGTCCTGACTGATCGCAGCGGGCTCGCCAATCGTTGACATCGCGGGCCCAATGGAAAACCGTTCCTTCATCCAAAGTTTCATCGCGCGGCCGGAATTCGGGCCGCTGGTGCTGCTGATCGTCGAACTCGTCATCTTCTGGGGTATAAACCCGGATTTCCTGTCGCCGCAGAACATCTCGAACATTCTTGCCTTCACCGTCGAACTTGGGCTGATCGCGCTGGCGATGACCTTGCTGATGACGTCGGGCGAATTCGACCTCTCGGTCGGCTCGCTGTTCGGCTTCTCGCCGGTGCTGATGTGGACGCTGTTCAATGGCGGGGTCACTTCGCTGGAGATGGGCTTAGCCGTTGCGCTGGTGGTCGCGGCCTTGATCGGGCTTATCAACGGCTGGTTCGTCACGCAGCTCAAGATCCCGTCCTTCCTGGTCACGCTCGGCATGCTGCTCGTCGTGCGCGGCACCGCGCTTTTCGTCACCGATGGCTTTCCGCAGCGCACCTGGAGCGCCGAAGGCAGCTGGCTTGCGGACATCCTGGTCGGCGACTTCTACATCGGCCCGTTCCGCGTCTATGCCTCGCTGTTCTGGTTCATCGGCGCCGCGATCGCGCTCGGTTATGTGCTGACGCAAAGCCGCACCGGCAACTGGATCCAGGCGGCCGGCGGCAATCCCAACGCGGCGCGCGCCCGCGGCGTCAATGTCAGCCGGGTCAAGATCGGCCTGTTCATCCTGTCGGCGGTGATGGCCTCGCTCGCCGGTGTGATCTCGTCGCTGCGCACTTCGGCTGCCAATCCGAACAGCGGCACCGGCTACGAGCTCGAGGTCATCGCCATGGTGGTCATCGGCGGCACGGCGCTGACCGGCGGCCGCGGCACCATTATCGGCACGGTGCTCGGCATCCTGATCCTGCGCGTCATGCGCAACGGCATCGTGCTGATCGGCGTTCCGGGACTTGCCTACAACATCTTCATTGGCGCGATCATCCTCGGGATGATGGCGCTGCACTCATGGCTCGAACGCCGGCACCAGGCAGGGACTTGAAGACGATGGCCGAGCCTCTGATCCGCATGACGAACATCCGCAAGTCCTACGGGCGCGTACAGGCGCTGGTGGACGCCAACTTCCACGTCAACGAAAAGGAGATTGTCGGCCTGCTCGGCGACAACGGCGCCGGCAAGTCGACGCTGATCAAGGTGCTGTCGGGCGCGGTGCCGCTCACCAGCGGCGACATTTTCGTGCGCGGCAAGAAGGTGAATTTCCGCGGCACCAGCGACGCGATCGCTGAGGGCATCGAGACGATCTATCAGGACTCCGCGCTCGTCACGCAGCTGTCGATCGCCCGCAACCTGTTCCTGGGGCGCGAGCCGATCAAACCGCCGCGTTTCCTCAATCGCATGGACCAGGAGGCGATGAACACGGTGGCACGCGACCTGCTCAAGCAGGTCGGCATCTCCAAAAACATCCCGCCGACGACGCCGATCGGCTCGCTGTCGGGCGGCGAGCGGCAAGCAGTGGCGATCGCGCGCGCCATGCATTTCGACAGCGACCTCATCATCCTCGACGAGCCGACCAACAATCTCGGCGTTGCCGAGACGCAAGGGGTGTTGAGCTTCGTGCGCGGCGCCCGCGATTCCGGCCACTCCTGCATCTTCATAGCCCACAACATCCACCATGTGTTCCAGGTCGTCGACCGCATCGTGGTGATGCGCCGCGGCAAGGTGGTGGCCGATGATATCGATCCGAAGAAGACCACAGTGGCGGACGTCGAACGCGTCATCACCGGCATGACGGACAAGGAGATCCGCGATGCGATTTCCGACGGCCCGCAGCCGCATGGCTGATTTGGCCTGACCTTGATTTTTGACTGGGGCTCGATCCTCCCATGACCGGACCCATGAAAGCGACCGTAGCCGACATCGCCAGAAGCTGCGGCCTGTCGACCGCGACGGTCGACCGAGTGCTCAACAACAGGCCGGGCGCAAGCGCGGCCAACCGGCAGCGCGTCTTGGAGGCGGCAAAGCAGCTCGGCTATCTGCCGACGCTCGATCAAGTCGTGCTGCCGTCGAAGCCGGCGCATCTCGAATTCTTCCTGCCGATCGGCAGCAACGCCTTCATGGCCGACCTTGCCCATCATATCGAGGACTATGCCGCGCGCCTGCCGCTGGTCGCCTCCTGCCGCATCCACAACCTCGCCGGCATATCGCCGGGCGCGCTGCAAGGCGCGATCGAGAACCTCTCGCTCAAGGCCAACGGCGTCGGCGTCATCGCCGTCGACCATCCACGCACGCGCAACATTTTGCGCGAGCTGGTCGAGGCCGGCATTCGGCTGGTCACGCTGGTTTCCGATGTGCCCGCGGCCCCCCGCTCGGCGTATGTCGGCATCGACAACCGGGTTGCCGGACGCACGGCGGCGCTGCTGATGGGCCGCTTCCTTGGCGGCCGGATGGGGCACCTCGCGATGGTCGTTGGCTCGCGCTCCTACCGCGGCCACGAGGAGCGCGAGATGGGTTTCCGCTCGGTGCTCGCAGAAGAGTTCCCCAATCTCACCGTCTCCAGCGCCGTCGAGATCAACGACGAGCCCGACGCTAGCTACAGCGCGACCATGAAGGCCTTGCACAACGAACCGGAACTGCTCGGCATCTACTGCGTCGGCGCCGGACGCTCCGGCGTGGCCAAGGCGTTGCTCGAGGCCAAGCCGCGCAGAAAGCCCGTCTTCATCTGCCATGACCTGACCAGGGAAACACGCCGCTATCTGGTCGACGATCTCGCCGACGTGGTCATCGACCAGAACGCGCGGCTGATTGCCGAGCAAGCAGTGATCCGCCTGCTCGGCTCGATCGCCTCGTCGGCGCCGTACCTGACCAAAAAATTCATCGAGCCCCGGCTGATCATGAAGGAAAACGTGCCGGTGCAGTAGGCGCGAATAGCGTCATTGCCGTCGCCTCACTGATTTGTCAGACGATTGATCCGGCAAATCTGCACACCAGCTATGCACGTTTCGTAGTTGCCGAATGGTTGGGCAAATCGTAATTATTGCGGCGTCGGATGTCTTCCTCCTCCCAGACACCGGCGCTGAATGCGGTGCTCCTCCTCCCGCGCCGTATTCGAAATCGAAGCCCGCTGCCTCCTCCTCCCGGCAGCGGGCTTTTTCTTTGCCTGCACTTAGGCGGAGCGCCCCTCACCCGGATATTGCCGAGTCGAATTGCCTTGCAATTCGAGCAATCCGAACTCTCCTGGGGAGAGAGGAGACGGGTCAGCGCCGGCGCTAGCCTGGCCGCGAAGCGGCCGCATCAGGGGAAGCCGCCTTCAGCGTGCCCGGAACGAGGCGATCAGGCTCTCGGCCATGCGCACGAACTGCGCGCTCGGGCCCTCGGCGCCAACGCTCTGCATCGAGACGCGCGCGCCTTCGAGCAACAGCGACAGCGTATCGGCGAGCAACTC
Organism: Mesorhizobium sp. M1A.F.Ca.IN.020.06.1.1; assembly: GCF_004023265.1. Classification (NCBI taxonomy): domain Bacteria; kingdom Pseudomonadati; phylum Pseudomonadota; class Alphaproteobacteria; order Hyphomicrobiales; family Phyllobacteriaceae; genus Mesorhizobium; species Mesorhizobium sp. M1A.F.Ca.IN.020.06.1.1. The sequence continues at coordinate 3,336 of NZ_RZSR01000150.1, read as the reverse complement.
GGCCTGGCCGATGCCGGCATCGCGGCAGAGCGCAACCAGCTTCTCGCGCTGGGCTTCCTTCAGTTCCTTGATGACGCGCCGTGCCGGGTGATTGGTCTCGGTGAGCTCGACGGCGGCATTGGCCATGTCGCAGCCGCGACTGTCGGCGCTGAGCAGCTCTGAAGCCTTGCGGACCCAGGCATGCAACTGCGCGAGCTTGTCGCCGGGATGCTCGGCCTCGAACTCGTCCCATATCCTTGAAGCCTTCGCCGCCGTGGCGCGCAGGCATTCGATGATCAGATCGTCCTTGGATTCGAAGTGACGATAGAGCGTCATCTTGTTGGTGCCGGCAGCCTCCGTGATGGCGTCGACGCCGACGCCCTTGATCCCGTGCTTGTGGAACATGTCCTGCGCCGTTTCCAGGATGCGATCCCGGGGGCGGGAACGTTCCGCAACGCCGTCAGTCATCATGCTCTCCTTTCGTCGTTTCCAAAAAAACCGAGGTCACCTCTTGACTAGGGTGTTACCGGTCTGTAACTTTCAGATGTTACTTACTGGTAACACCTATATCACTCCCCGTCAAACGACAAGGCCCACCGATAGCCCTGCCAGAGTGAGATAGGACAGAAAACCTGCCTGTCATGCGGCTTCGGCCGGTGAAAACGAGAAAAAAGCGGTCCGTGATCATCCGATGCGGGCCGCAGCAAGGAGCCGCTCCTATGCAAAAGCGCAAAGACCTGACGATCGACGAAGCCATCCGGGATCCGATGATCCGGCTGGTGATGAAGGCTGATGGGGTCGATCCCAACGCCTTCGAACGGATGCTGCGCTCGCGCGCCGCGGAACAGGCGCCGGACGATGTCCTGCCATCCTTTTTGGAGGATTCCGGCTCCGTCCGGGCCCGGCGCCTGCGCCATTTTGCAAAACCGTTCGGCGAGGCATCCGCGTCATGGTGAACTTCTTCATCCACCGCCCGATCTTCGCATCGGCGATCGCCATCATCATGGTGCTCGCCGGTGCGATCGCCTATTTCCTGCTGCCGGTCTCGCAGTTCCCTGACATCACGCCCCCGCAGGTCGTGGTCAGCGCCCATTATCCAGGCGCCAGCGCGCAGGTGGTGGCCGATACGGTCACCACGCCGCTGGAGCAGCAGATCAACGGCGTGCAAGGCATGACCTATATGTCGTCGACGAGCTCGAATGACGGCTCCTCGACCATCACCATCACATTCGACGTCGGCTATCCGCTGAGCACCGCGGCCGTCGACGTCCAGAACCGCGTCTCGCAGGCCGCATCCTCCCTGCCGGCCATCGTCAACCAGGGCGGCGTCACGATCAAGAAGCAGAACCCGAACTTCGTTCTGATCGTCGACCTCACCTCGCCCGACGGCTCGGTCGATCCGGTGGCGCTGAGCAACCTCGCCTATCTCCAGGTCGTCGATCCGCTGAAGCGGCTGCCTGGCGTCGGCGACGTGCAGATCTTCGGCGAACGGCGCTATTCGATGCGCGTCTGGCTCGATCCGGACAAACTGGCCAATCTCGGCATCACCGCCGTCGATGTGCAGAACGCCATTTCCGAGCAGAACGTGCAGGTGGCGGCGGGCAAGATCGGCCAATCGCCGGCGCCGGCCGGCACCGCCTTCGAGATGCAGGTCAATGCGGTCGGCCGTTTGAGCGACCCGAAGGAATTCGGCGACATCGTCGTGCGCGCCAACTCGCAGAACGGCTCGCTCGTGCGTCTGCGCGACGTCGCCCGCATCGAGCTCGGCGCGCTGCAATATTCGTCATCGGCCTTCTTCGGCAAGGACCCGACCGTGGTGCTCGCCGTCTACCAGATGCCCGGCTCCAACGCGCTCGACCTGCAGCAGCGGGTCAAGGACAAGATGCAGGAATTGTCGGCGCGCTTCCCGAAGGGCGTCCACTACGCCATGCACTACGATACGACGCGCTTCGTCTCGGCCTCGATGCATGACGTGCTGATCACGCTCGGCGAAGCGCTGGTGCTGGTGGTGGCTGTCGTCTTTATCTTCCTGCAGAGCTGGCGCACCACCATCATCCCGACCATCGCCATCCCGGTGTCGTTGATCGCGACGCTGGCGGTGATGTACATGCTGGGCTTCTCGCTCAATATGCTCTCGCTGCTCGGCATGGTGCTGGCGATCGGCCTTGTCGTCGACGACGCCATCGTCGTGGTCGAGAACGTCGAGCGACAGCTGGAGGCCGGCCTCAAGCCGCTCGCCGCGACGCGCGCGGCGATGGCCGAAGTGACGGGCCCAATCATCGCCACCACCGCGGTGCTGATGGCGGTGTTCATCCCGGTCGCCTTCATCCCCGGCGTTTCGGGACGGCTCTACAACCAGTTCGCGCTTACCGTTGCGATCTCGGTCGGCATCTCCGCCTTCAACTCGCTGACGCTGAGCCCGGCGCTGAGCGCCGCGTTCCTGCGCCATCGCGGCGAAACGCAGTTCGTGCTGTTCCGCTGGTTCAATGCCGGCTTCGACTGGCTGTCGCATGCCTACGCGCATGGCGTGCGCATTCTGATCCGGCTGCGCTGGGCCATGCTCGGCCTGTTCGCGGCGGGCTTGGTCGCCACCTATTTCGTCTGGCAGAAGCTGCCCTCGACCTTCCTTCCGGTGGAGGACCAGGGTTATTTCTTCGTCGTCATCCAGTTGCCGGACGGCGCTTCGCTGGAGCGCACCGACGCGGTGGCGCAGAAGGCGCGCGACATCCTGCAGAACACGCCCGGCGTCGACATCGTCGGCTCGATCAGCGGCCTGAACTTCCTCACCAGCGCCGCGCAATCGAACTCGGCGGTGGAGTTCGCCATCCTGAAGCCGTGGGACGAACGCGGGCCCGACCAGAACGCATCGAAGCTGGTCGCCGAGGTGCGCAACAAGTTGCTGCAGATACCGGAGGCGTTTGCGCTCTCATTCGATCCACCCTCGATCCCGGGCCTCGGCACGACCGGCGGCTTCGAATTCCAGGTGGAAGACCTTTCGGGCCGCGGCAGCGCCGCGCTCAACGAGGTCACGCAGGCGCTGATCGCGGAAGCACGCAAGCAGCCGGAGCTCAATCCGCAGCAGCTGTTCTCGTCCTTCTCGACCTCGACGCCGCAGTTCAACTACGACCTCGACCGCAGCAAGGCGAAGCTGCTCGGCCTCAACCTGCCCGACGTGTTCAACACGCTGCAGATCTATCTCGGCTCCCTCTACGTCAACGACTTCAACCTTTTCGGCCGCACGTTCCGGGTGACGATCCAGGCCGACAAGGACGCGCGCGGAAACGCGAACGACATCTCGCGCCTCTACGTGCGCAATGCGTCCGGCGGGATGGTGCCGCTGAGCACACTGGGCAAGCT
>NZ_RZSR01001501.1:0-864 GCF_004023265.1 Mesorhizobium sp. M1A.F.Ca.IN.020.06.1.1 | reverse complement strand
GCCGCAATGCGCGGCGTTGCGATGGATGCGGGCGGCGCGCTCGCTGTCGGCTTCGATGGCAATCGCCCGCATCGAAGGGTGAGCCCGCATCCATTCGATGCCGATCGAGCCGGAGCCGGCACCGATGTCCCAGAGCAGTTCACCGCGCCGCGGCGCCAGCGCCGACAGCGTCATGGCGCGGATCTCGCGCTTGGTGATCTGGCCGTCATGCTCGAACAGATGATCGGCAAGGCCGACGGTCAAAGGCAGGATGCGCGCATCCGGAGTCGATTCTATTTCGAGCGCCAGCACGTTGAGCGGATTGATGTTTTTGAGATCGAAGGCGTCGGCGCGGGCAGCGTGGCGCGTTTCGCCCTGGCCGCCAAGCGCTTCGAGAACCGTCAACCGCGACGGACCGAAGCCGAGTTCGTCGAGCAGCGCGGCGATGGCGACCGGCGCGTCGCTGTCGGATGTGAGCGCAAGGATACGTGCGCCGGGGTGGAGCAGGGGGCGGAGGAGGTCGATCGAGTGGCCATGCAACGAGATGGTTTCGACATCCTGCAGCGCCCAGCCGAGACGGGAGGCGGCTAGCGACAGCGATGACGGCGCCGGCAGGACGAGCATCTCATCCGGTTTCACTTTGCGCGCGAGCGTGACGCCGACGCCGTGGAAGAACGGGTCGCCGGAAGCCACCACGCAGACGCTTCTGCCTTCGAGCGCCAGCACATCATGCATCTCGGCATCGAACGGCGTCGGCCACGGTCGCGCCTTGCCCTTGGCCAAGTCTGAGACGAGCGCGAGGTGCCGCTTGCCGCCAAAGATGACTTCGGCCTCGGCGATCCTGCGCTTGGCCTCGTCGCCCAGACCCGCTACACCGTCCTCGCC
>NZ_RZSR01001500.1:0-866 GCF_004023265.1 Mesorhizobium sp. M1A.F.Ca.IN.020.06.1.1 | reverse complement strand
GTGCACACTACGAACGGTATGTGGGATCTGATTGCGGAAATCGAAGTTCCCAACATGAGCGAGTTCAACCGCCTTGTTACGGGCGTTCGCGTGATGGAAGGCATCGCGAAATCGGAGACGCATCTTTTTCTGGGGCCAGCATAACCAACATCACTGCTCTGATGAGTGCGCCGATGATCGCCTGACAAAAAGAGAAGAATATCTGCTGATTGCGTCAGAGGAGTGCGCCTTTCCAGCTAGCCAGATCGTGTGTGCCAGAGGACTGTACCAGCCGCAACTTCGCGCCGTCAGCTAGCAGTTTCTCATGCTGCAAGTCCCGTCCGAAAAGCACTTGTTCTATTCGTCAGCGTCGAGAACATTGTGCGTCTCCTACATCACGTCGGCGTGGAACGGATGCTGCTTGAATTGCCCCGACGTGATCGGATTTCGGTCACGATATCGGCGTGGTGCGCCTCCGCCAGACCGGTGACCCCGGCGCTCCATCACCCAAATCAACCGGATCACTGCTGTTTCCATCCGTCCGCAGTCGCCCCGACTGCTTGAGGGTTAGAACCTTCGGCACTCGCGGCTCAGTGCCTGCGACATGCCCAGCCTCCACTCCGGTCAGCTGTTCGCGCCGATCCGGCGTCCCGAATTCCAGACTTTGAGCTTGATCTCTTGACATGCCATATATATCGGTTATACCAACCATACTTGCAACCATTAGCGCGGGAGGAGGAACGGCGCAATAGGGGATGCTTTCCGCAAGAGGCGCGATGTCGGCGCTGGTCGGTGACTCTACTTTCACTGAAGGTTCGTTTCCGTGCGGAGATCGGCAGGACCGCCATAGACCGCTACTGGGTGAGCGAAGATAGGCCGGCCTAGAG
>NZ_RZSR01001499.1:0-867 GCF_004023265.1 Mesorhizobium sp. M1A.F.Ca.IN.020.06.1.1 | reverse complement strand
CGCCTTGCGTGCGCGCCTTCTGGATGGCGGAGATCACGGTGCCGAGCAGCCCCGCCGAACGCGCCGGCTTGGTGAGATGCGCGACGATGCCGAAATCGATCATCAGTCGGCCGAAATCGACCTGGTCGACCGAAGTGAGCAGCACGACCGGAATGGAAGACAGGCGGCTGTCGGCGGCGATCGCCTTGGCGACATCGGCGCCGTTCATGCCGGGCATCTGGTAGTCAAGGATGATGCAGTCGACCGAAGCGCCGAGCTGGCAGGCGCGGTCGAGAAAGGCGAGGCCGACGGCGCCGCTTTCGGCCGCGGCGCAGTCGAAGCTCCAGCTGCGCAGCTGCTCGAGCAGGATCTCGCGATTGACCGGGTTGTCGTCGATGACCAGGACGCGGGCGCCGGTTACGTCGACCGGCACGATCTCGTCGCGCGCCTGCTGTTTGTGTGCCGGCAGCGGTACGGCGAACCAGAAGACCGAGCCGCGGCCGATCTCGCTTTCAACGCCGATCTTGCCGCCCATCAGGTCGACGAGGCGGGCGGAGATGGCAAGGCCGAGCCCGGTGCCTTCGTGACGACGGGTGGACGAGCCGTCGACCTGGGCGAATTTCTCGAACACGCTCTGCAGCTTTTCGGCGGGGATTCCGATGCCGGTGTCCTCGACGCGGACCTTGAGCTGGACGGTCCCATCGACCACATCGCCGCCGACATCGATCAGCACATGCCCCTTCTCGGTGAACTTCACCGCATTGCCGAGCAGGTTGGTAACGATCTGGCGGAAACGGCCGGCGTCGCCGACGACGAAGCCAGGCAGGCGCGGGTCGACGCGCACGATGAGCTCGAGGTTCTTTTCGGCAACGCGGGCCGAGACCAGCG
>NZ_RZSR01001498.1:0-869 GCF_004023265.1 Mesorhizobium sp. M1A.F.Ca.IN.020.06.1.1 | reverse complement strand
CCTTTAGCTGACCTGAAACCTTCCGAGCTTCGCAAGGCGCTCGCCTCCTTCCGCGGCCCGTATGCGGCCGTCGCCGGCCTCAGCGGCCTCATCAACGTGCTGATGCTGTCCGGTTCGCTGTTCATGCTACAGGTCTATGACCGCGTTCTGCCTAGCCGCAGCGTGCCGACGCTGGTGGCGCTGATCATTCTGGTCGCCGTGCTTTATGCCTTCCAGGGCGTCCTCGAAGCGATCCGTGCGCGCGTGCTGACACGCATCGGCGCCGGCATCGACGAGCTCATCGCCGGCCGCGTCTTCAACTGCCTCGTGCGGCTGCCGCTCAGAACGCCTGATCGCGGCGAAGGCCTGCAGGCGCTGCGCGACCTCGACCAGGTCAGCGGCTTCCTTTCCAGCCCCGGCCCGGGTGCGCTGTTCGATCTGCCATGGATGCCGCTCTATGTTGTGATCTGCTTTCTTTTCCATCCGTGGATCGGCGTCGCGGCGCTCATCGGCGCGCTGCTGCTGATCGCGCTGACGGCACTCACCGATCGCCTGGTCCGCGCCCCGACCAAGGCAATGTCCGGCTTCGGCACAAGGCGCGGCGCGATCGCGCAGGCGAGCGCCCGCAACGCCGAAGTGCTGGCCGCCATGGGCATGGGCGAGAGGCTGGCCGGGCGCTGGAGCCAAGCAAACAACGCCTTCCGCGAGGCGCAGGCGCAGGCGAGCGACCTGACGAGCGGATTGGGTGCGGCTTCGCGCATCATGCGCATGATGCTGCAGTCGATGGTCCTGGCGCTCGGCGCCTATCTGGTCATTTACCAGCAGGCCACGCCCGGCATCATCATCGCCAGTTCAATCCTGACATCGCGGGCGCTGGCGCCGATCGAGCT
>NZ_RZSR01001497.1:0-871 GCF_004023265.1 Mesorhizobium sp. M1A.F.Ca.IN.020.06.1.1 | reverse complement strand
TGATTCTTGAGAACAAGTCCCGCAACACGTACGAAAATGCAGTCTTCACCCGCAGGCTGGTCGAGCCGAAACCGGGCGAGACATGGCTGCTGGTGACGTCTGCCTTCCATATGCCGCGCGCCAAGGCGCTGTTCGACAAGGCCGGTTTTCCAACCGTCCCTTGGCCGGTCGATTACCGGACCTCAGGCAAGGAAGGCATCGGTCTGTTCCGCGACAATCCGGCCGATTCGCTGCAGGCGACCACCATGGCGATCCGCGAATGGATCGGGCTCTCCGCCTATTGGCTGTCGGGCCGCATCGATCAACCTTTCCCGGCGCCGGGCGGCTGACCAAGCACTGCCTGGCGCGCGGCCGAGAAGAACTGACGGCGCACAAGCACGGCAAGCAGCACCAGCGTCGACAGCACGAACACCGTCGGGCCGACGAACGAGCCGAGATAGCCGATCGAGAAGAAGACGGCGCGCAGGCCGGAATTGAAATGCTTGCCGGCTAGCACGTTCATGCGGGTGGCCCGCCACACCGCCGTCCCGCTGACCGGATTGCGCGAGGCCTCGCCATGCGGGACCGGCACGGCACCGATCAGGATCGAGCAGTAGTTGAACAGCCGGTAGGCCCAGCCGAATTTGAAGAAAGCGAAGGCGAGGATCAGCACCAGGCCGAACATTTTGGTCTGGAAGGCTTCGCGGGAGGATGCGGAGGCCAACGGCAAGTCAGTCATTATGGTCAGAACCCGGTCGGAAGCGCCGAGAAGGGCAAAGCAGCCGCCGAGCGCGATCAGCGAGCTCGAGGCAAAGAAGGCGGTGCCTTGCTGCAGCCCGGACATGATGGCGGTGTCGACTATGCGCACCTCGCGCTCGGCGGCTGCTTTGCC
>NZ_RZSR01001496.1:0-873 GCF_004023265.1 Mesorhizobium sp. M1A.F.Ca.IN.020.06.1.1 | reverse complement strand
TGTCGAGGTCGCGCCGCGCCGGCACAGCGAGGTTCTGCGAATAGAAGGTGACGAGGTCCATGACCGGGGGCGGCGCTTCCGCCGCGCCCCGGCGCTCTTGGACGCCGTTCGGCAGGGTAAGGCAAGCCTTCTCAGCCTCGGTACAGTCCCCCCAATGCTTCGGCACTTCAGGCGTCGAGATGCCGATATCGCCGGCAAAGGCATCGGCGGCCTGCTGCCGGATCGATGCGGCCTGCGCTTTCCAGCCGAAGCGGCCCAAAGTTATCGCGCCGCTCAACTCCTCGCGAACTATGTTCGGCCGGCCGGAGATGCCGTCGCTGTCGCGGTCATGCGGATCGGCAAGGGCAAGGATGTCGGCCGGGGCGATCTCCTCGATCAGTCCGAGCCCGATCATTGGCGGCGTCAGGCGCGGCGACAACGTCGTGCGCGGGTGGAGCGGGCCATAGCCCGGATTCTCGACCGAGTAGCGGGGCTTGCGCAGCAAAACGACGGCACCGTCGCCCAGCGTGACCTTCGCTTCCGAATAGTCGATGCGCATGCGGCCTTCACCCTTGAGGCCGGGAACCGCCAGATCCTGCAATTGCGAGCCATAGACAGGATCGGGGAAATTCAGCAGCTTGTAGTCGGCAAGTTCGGCTCTCTCCTCGGCATTGCTTGCATCGCGCGCCAGCCGCAAGAACATCGAGGTCGAGCCTGTGCCGCTTTCCGGCGGTCGGCCGCGACCATCCTTCAGATGGCAGTTCTGGCAGGCGCGTTCGTTGAACAGCGGCCCGAGCCCGTCGGACGCTTGGGTCGATGACGGCGACGACACCCAGTTCTTGCGAAAAAGCGCATTGCCGAGCTTGAAGGTCGCTTCCTCCTCGAAGGTGATGT
>NZ_RZSR01001495.1:0-874 GCF_004023265.1 Mesorhizobium sp. M1A.F.Ca.IN.020.06.1.1 | reverse complement strand
CAGATGCCGATCTTGGCGCCGAGCCGGTTTGGTTTGACGAACCAGCCGGCGGACGAGGCCGACGGCTCGACCAGCCATTTCCCATTTCGGGCCAGCCCGGCCGGCGGCACCGGCAGGCCAAGCGCGCCGAGCACGGCGCCGGAGCGGAACTTGTCCTGGCAGAGCGCGAACAGCGAATCGTCGGCGCCGATCGTCTTCAATCCATTCAGCCTTGCCAGCGCAGGCGAAGCGCCGCCGCGGAAATAGGCGATGCCGTCGGTCAGCGTCCAGACCAGGGTTTTGACGGGATCGGCGTTCGCCAAGACGGTCGCGGCGTCGTCCAGCTCGACGGCCATGAAGGTTAGGCCGCGCGTTTCGCAAGCGGCGGCGAGCTGGCCGAATTCGGGCGCGAGATCGGTCGACTGCGCCAGATAGGACGAGATCTCGGTTGCGCGTTCCGTCGGGTAGCCGTCGGCGACCAGCCGGTCGAAGCAAGCCTTCTCCGGCTCGTGGACAAGGATCAGCGTCGGGCCGTTGCGCGGCATGGAAGCTCCCAGAAGAGTCAGGTGCTACCATCGCATGGCGGTTGCAATCGGCTTTCAGGAAACCGACCTGAGCGAGCGATAATGCGCAAGCCGCTCAGGCGATCAGCACGCGCGGCTCGAAGCGGCCCCGGACCGGAATGTCGAGCAGGAAGGTCATGCCGGCCTGAGGATCGAGCTTGCGCTGCTTGTCGTCCTTGCCTTTCCAGGCCGATGTCACCGCCAGGCGGTCGGCGTTCGGCCCGACAAAGGCGGGGCAGGAAGGCTGCGTTACCGGCATCGGGATTTCGCGCAGCAGCATGCCGTCCGGCGAATACGCCTTCACCGCCTTGCCGCCCCAGACGGCGTTCCAC
>NZ_RZSR01001494.1:0-875 GCF_004023265.1 Mesorhizobium sp. M1A.F.Ca.IN.020.06.1.1 | reverse complement strand
AGGCATATCTGCGCAGCCATCTGCCGATGGGTGCGCTGCTGCCCCCGGATCTTCGAGACCGGGCGATCGCGGGCGCGGCACACGCTCGCGCGACCGTTGGGAATCTGCATTTCCACCGGCTGATTTCGGTCGACCCGCTTTGGCGGCCGCTCATCAAGGCGCTCGTGGGAACGGTGGAAATCACCTGGGAGGCGCCCGGCGCACGGGATCGAAGCTGGTTTCCGGGTACCGTTCTGCCCACGATCATGGAGCCGCCTCAAGATCTGATCTGCGATGTTTGCGCCGATGCTCGCGCCGAGGTCGTCGAGGCACTTCGCTGGGCGCGCGAGCTGTTAAGCGACGGCAAAACCCAAGCCTCCGAGATTGCGATCACGAGCGCTGATCTCGGTCCGTGGGACGAGCACATGCTGGTGCTTGCCGTGAACGCTGACCTCCCGATCCATTTCGCGAGCGGCGTTTCCGCCCTGAGCACGCGCGCCGGCCAGGCGTGCGCGGCGTTGGCGGACGTGCTGATCAACGGCCTGTCGCAGGATCGCGTGCGCCGCCTATCGCTGCTCTCCCCCTATCTTTCGGACGCTCTTCCGGCAGACTGGCTGAAAGGCATCCCGAGCGAGGCGGGTCTGTTTGAACCGGAGCATTGGGCCCGCAGCCTCGAGCCGCTTTCGCGTTCCGATGGTACCTCCATCGCAACGACCCTCATGCCGGTGCTGCGTGACCTCGATGCCGGACCTCAAGCGGCGGTCAAACTCGGAGAAACCCTGCTGCGGGGTAAGAGCCTCGGGCTCTGGCAGGAGGCGCTTCGCCTGGGACCGGCTGCGGCGATTGAGATGACGCTGACGTCACTGCGCATTGCCGATGAGAGCGATCCCGCCAAC
>NZ_RZSR01001493.1:0-877 GCF_004023265.1 Mesorhizobium sp. M1A.F.Ca.IN.020.06.1.1 | reverse complement strand
CATGGTAATACTCCGAAGGTATTACTTAGTGCGCAAATGAGAACAAGTCAAGAACACTACCCGGCCAGCGCCGCCATTCGGTAGGCGACGCTTTGACGGTGATGCGCATGACATATGGCGATGGCCAGGGCATCGGCGGCATCGTCGGTCTCGAACACCGCTTTCGGCATCAACACTTTCACCATCATATGGATCTGCTTCTTCTCGCCGTGACCGACGCCGATCACCGCCTTCTTGACCGCGTTGGGCGCGTATTCCGCGACCGCCAGCCCGGCGCGCGCCGGCACCAGCATGGCGATGCCGCGCGCCTGGCCGAGCTTCAGCGTCGCTGTGGCATCCTTGTTGACGAAGGTCTGCTCGATCGCCGCCTCGTGCGGCATGGCCTGGTGCAGCACCTCGGCGAGCCCATCATGCAATTGGCAGAGCCTTGTTGCGAGCGGCGCCTTGTCGTCGGAACGCACGGTGCCGGAGGCGACGAAGCGCAGCGAATTGCCGAGGCTCTCGACGATGCCCCAGCCGGTGCGCCTCAGGCCCGGATCGATGCCGATGATGCGAATCGCTTCCCCCATGCGCCAAGTCTAACCGCGGCGCATGGCGATGCCAGTGAATTGTGAACAAACCAGAAACAGCCTGTGCAGGGCGGGGTGCTTCAGAATTCGGTCCGATGAGTCATATGGCGGCGTTTTCAAGAACCGGTGCGGAGCGTGCTTTGGTACGCGAGGACCGGACGCGCAAAAAACGGCGCCAGATGGCCATCAGAGCGTGCGGAGCAGCCTGTTAGCCGCGGGCGAAGGCCGTGTTCAGCAAGCTGATCTGATCGGAGACCGGGTTGGCGCGGCGGGTGGCGGCCGGCGTGTCGTTCATGGCGCCGCCGTAG
>NZ_RZSR01001492.1:0-886 GCF_004023265.1 Mesorhizobium sp. M1A.F.Ca.IN.020.06.1.1 | reverse complement strand
TTGCGGGGCGTCCTGCGCAAAGGCGGGTCCGAAATGCAAAGCCGCGAAGCCGGCGGCGGTGGTCGACAAGAATCTGCGTCTGTTCAGCATGGGATTCCTCCAAATCACGACACCTCCTCCGGTGCCTGCCAAGACGTGGCCTGAATTAAGACCCGCATTCGAGTTCAAGCATTTGTTACCGCGTTCTGTCAACGGGAATGCCATTCTGCTGGACAGAACGCATAGGATCGGACTAAATCCGCATGTCCAGGGTCATTCCCGGATGGGCGACCACGATGAAATCGTCACCGCAATGACAGACCTCCCTCCAAGCCAGGCTCCGGCCGACGGCGTTGCCGCGCTCGACCGGGCAATCGCCATCCTCGACGCGTTCACCATTGCCGACCGGTCGCTCGGCCTCGCCGAAATCGCGGCCCGAACCGGTCTCTACAAGAGCACGATCCTCAGATTGGCCAACTCGCTGATGCGCGGGCAATTGCTGGAGCGCCTGGAGGACGGACGCTATCGCATCGGACCGGCGACCTTCAGGCTTGGCGCGCTTTACCAGCGCTCGCTCGTGGCGATGGATATCCTGTTGCCGATCATGCGCGATCTCTCCGAGCGGAGCTGGGAAAGCGTCGCCTTCTATGTCCGCTCGGGCGACGTGCGCACCTGTCTCTACCGAGTCGAGTCCAAGCACCCGATCCGTTACACGATACGGGAAGGTGACGTGCTGCCCTTGCTGGTTGGTTCCGGCGGCCGGGTGCTGGCCGCTTTCTCGGGAGAGCAGGGCGAGCCTTACGAGACGATCCGGAAAACCTATAGTTACATTTCAATCGGTGACCGCGATCCGCAGACTGCCGGCATCTCCGCCCCTGTCTTCGGGCCGGGACGGACACTGCTCGGC
>NZ_RZSR01000149.1:0-8729 GCF_004023265.1 Mesorhizobium sp. M1A.F.Ca.IN.020.06.1.1 | reverse complement strand
GTGCTTGATGCGCGGCAACCAGGCAAACCGTCTGGCCGCCGGCGGCCTTATCGACCGCTCGACGCCGCTGAGCTTCCGCTTCGACGGCAAGACACTCTCCGGCTTCCAGGGCGATACGCTTGCCTCGGCGCTCGTCGCCAACGGCGTCAAGCTGGTCGGCCGCTCGTTCAAATATCACCGCCCGCGCGGCATCCTGACGGCGGGCTCGGAATAGCCCAACGCGCTGGTCGAGCTGCGCAGTGGCGCGAGGCGCGAGCCGAACACCAAGGCAACGACCGCCGAGCTCTATGAAGGGCTCGAGGCCGCCAGCCAGAACCGCTGGCCGTCGCTCAATTTCGACGTCATGGCGGTCAACCAGCTCTTCGCGCCGATTTTCGTCGCCGGCTTCTACTACAAGACCTTCATGTGGCCGGCGAAATTCTGGGAAGCGATCTACGAACCGGCGATCCGCCGCGCCGCCGGCCTCGGCCGCGCGGCGGGCATTCCCGATCCCGATCGCTATGACAAAGCATGGGCGCATTGCGACGTGGCGATCGCCGGCTCCGGCCCGGCCGGCCTCGCCGCCGCCGTTGCCGCCGCGCGCTGCGGCGCGCGCGTCATCCTGTGCGAGGAGGATTTTGTCCTCGGCGGGCGCTTGCTGGCCGATGGCGGTACGATCGACGGGCTGCCGGCGGCCGAATGGATTGCCCGTACCCTGGACGAACTCGCGGCGATGCCGGACGTTCGCATCATGACGCGCACGACGCTGTTCGGCGTCTATGACGGCGGTACCTATGGCGCGATCGAGCGCGTCAACGACCATCTGTCCCTACCGCCGGAGCATCAGGTGCGGCAGCGGCTTTGGCGTATCGTCGCCAAGCGCTGCGTCGTCGCGGCGGGCGCGATCGAACGTCCCATCGTCTTCGCCGGCAACGATACGCCTGGCGTGATGATGGCCTCCGCCATGCGCAGCTACATCAACCGCTACGCCGCTGCACCGGCGCGACGGATTGCGCTGTTCACCAACAATGAGGATGGCTGGCGCACGGTGGAGGCGGCGATCGCAGCCGGACTGCAGGTCGCTGCGGTGATCGATGGGCGGCCAGACGTTTCGCCGGCCCATCGCTCGCGTGCCGGCAAGGGCGGCTTCCCGATTCTCAACGGCTCAGTCAGCGGCGTTGACGGCGGCAAGAGCGGTGTGCGCAAGATTTCCGTATCGCTGACCGGCGGCGCGCGCGCCGAAGTCGAGGCCGACGGGCTTGCCGTCTCCGGCGGCTGGAACCCTGTGGTCGGCCTCACCTCCTATCATCGCGGCCGGCCGAAATGGCGCGACGATATCGCCGCCTTCGTACCGGACGCCGCGCCGCCCGGCATGGTGGCGGCAGGCGCGGCGAACGGCGCCTTCGGCTTTGGCGCCTGCCTGCGGGAAGGTTTCGAGGCAGGTGCTGCAGCGGCGCGCGATGCCGGACGGAGCGGCAACGCCGGATCGGCGCCGATCGCCGACGACGAGGCCTTTTCGCTGACGCCGCTCTGGCATGTCACCGGCAAGGGCAAGGCCTTCGTAGACCAGCAGCATGACGTGACTGCTTCCGATGTCGAGCTGGCGCAGCGCGAGGGTCTCGAGTCGGTCGAGCACCTGAAGCGCTACACGACGCTCGGCATGGCGACCGACCAGGGCAAGACTTCGAATGTGGCCGGCCTCGCGATCATGGCGGCGGTGAGCGGCAAATCCATTCCCGAAACGGGCACGACCATCTACCGGCCGCCTTATGTGCCGGTCGCCATCGGCGCCTTCGCCGGCCACCACCGCGACGAGAATTTCCATGCGACGCGGCTGACGCCGTCGCATCACTGGGCGGCCGAACAGGGCGCGGTGTTCGTCGACACCGGCCTGTGGAAACGCGCGCAATGGTATCCGTTGCCCGGCGAAAAAGACTGGCTGGAATCGGTCACCCGCGAGGTCAAGGCGGTGCGAAGTGGCGTCGGCTTCTGCGATGTCTCGACGCTGGGCAAGATCGACGTGCACGGCCCGGACGCCGGCGCCCTCCTGGACCGCGTCTATATCAACGCGTTCTCCAGCCTCGCTGTCGGCAAGGCGCGTTACGGGCTGATGCTGCGCGAGGACGGCATCGTCTATGACGACGGAACCACCTCGCGCCTGGCCGAGGACCATTATTTCCTCACAACCACGACCGCCAAGGCTGGGCTGGTGATGCAGCATCTCGAATTCTGCCGCCAGGTCCTATTCCCCGAACTCGACGTGCAGCTGACCTCGGTCTCCGACCAGTGGGCGCAATTCTCCATCGCCGGTCCGAAGACCCGCGATCTGCTGAAGGAGATCGTCGATCCGGCCGAAGACCTGTCGAACGAAGGCTTTCCGTTCATGGGCGCGCGCGAAGTCAAGCTGCGCGGCGGCATCAAGGCGAGGCTGTTCCGGATCTCCTTCTCCGGCGAGATGGCGTTCGAGATTTCGGTGCCGGCGCGCTACGGCGAGGCTCTGGCGCGCAACCTGATGATCGCGGGAAAGCCGTTCGGCGTGACGCCTTACGGCACCGAGGCGCTCGGCGTGATGCGCATCGAAAAGGGCCATGTCGCCGGACCGGAGCTCAACGGCACCACAACGGCTGCCGATCTCGGTCTCGGCAAGATGATGTCGACCAAGAAGGATTTCATCGGCCGCGTCATGGCCGGCCGCGAAGCACTCGTCGCGCCGAACCGGCAGGTGGTCGTCGGCATTAAGCCGACCGACAAGGCGCGCCGCCTACGCTCCGGCGCGCACATCGTTCCCAAGGGCGAGACCCCCGGACCAGACAACGACCAGGGCTATATCACCTCGGTCTGCTTCTCACCGGTGCTCGACCAGTGGATCGGGCTCGGCCTCGTCGAGCGTGGCCGTGCGCGCATTGGTGAGATCGTGCGCGCTCATGATCCGCTGCGTGGCGAGGAGTACGATGTCGAGCTCTGCAATTCCGTCTTCTACGATCCGGATGGAGGGCGCCAGCGTGGCTGATTTTTCCTGGAACATCCGCAGCCCGCTCGAGCGCGCCCTGGTCGCCGGCCGTTATGGCGCGCCGGGCGAAGCCGGCGTGTCGCTGACCGAGATCCGCAATTTCGACCTCGTTCAGGTGATGGCGCGTCGCGGCAAGGCGGCCGAGACGGTCAATGCCGCGAAGGCTCGCTTCGGCGTCGCCGCGCCGGAAACACCCAAGGCGGCCGACACGGCCGACGCGACGCTGATCTGGTCAGGACCGGACCAGTTTCTGGTGCTGTCGAGAGGCGGCGGGCAAAGGATGGAGACCCTTGCCCGCGTGTTTGCCGGTTTGGCCTCGCTTTCCGATCAATCACATGCGCGCGCGTTGATCAGCGTTTCCGGCGACAAGGCGCGCACGATGCTGGCCAAGCTGTCGTCGATCGACCTGCACCCCGAAATATTCCCGGTCGGCACGGCAGCCGCCACCTCGATCGACCATACCAGCGTGACGCTCTGGCGCGGGAAGAACCGACAAGACGGCCAGGCCGTGTTCAACCTCTTGGTATTCGCAACCTTTGCCGAAAGCCTGTGGCATACGATGCTCGACTCGGCCGCGGAGTATGGCGTGACGGTCGCGCATTCCGAGGAATTGGCGTAGGCGCCTCGCCGAGCGCGCCGCGGCGGCGCGAGGCGTTCTTTCGATGCACATCATCCGCCACCGGCTTTCGCCGATGGCGGATGATTCGAGGTTGCCACCTTCTTATTCCGCAGCCAGCGCCAGCTGCGGTCTTTCGATGCCTTCGACCTGTTCCGGCTCCTGCGCCTGCTCGCCTGTCTTGGCCGTCTTGGGCTCGCGGCCGAAGAACAGGGCATAGCCCGCCGGCAGCACCAGGATGGTGAGCACGGCGGCGACGAGGATGCCGCCCATCATGGCGTAGGCCAGAGGCCCCCAGAAGACGGCGCGCGAGATCGGAATCAGCGCAAGCACCGCGGTCAGCGCCGTCAGCATGATCGGGCGGAAGCGGCGCACCGCAGCGCCGACGATCGCTTCCGATCGATCCATGCCGGCGGCGATGTCCTGGTCGATCTGGTCGACCAGGATGATCGAGTTTCGCATGATGATGCCGAGCAGCGCGATGACGCCGAGGATGGCGACAAAGCCGAAGGGCGCGCCGCTGATCAGAAGGGCTGCCGCGGCACCGATGATGCCGAGCGGGCCGGTGGCCAGCACCAGCATCGACTTGCCGAAATGCTGCAGCTGGACCATCAGCAAGATGACGATGACGGCCAGCATGATCGGTGCCTTGGCGGCGATCGAGGCCTGGCTTTCGGCCGAGTCCTCCGCGCCGCCCTGGATCTCGATCTTGTAGCCGGGGGCAAGGCCGGCGCGCAGGTCCTTCATGTCGTTGTACATCTTGGTGACGACGTCGTTCGACTGCACGCCATCCGGCAACGTGGCGCGCACGCTGATGGTCGGCAGACGGTCGCGCCGCCACTCGATGCCCTGCTCCATCACGGGCACCACTTTCGCCACCTGGGACAGGGGCACGGAGCCGCCGAAGTCGGTCGGGATGTAGACGGAGTCGACCGAGGACAGCAGATGACGGGTCGCCTCCGGCTCGCGGGCGACGATCGAGACCGTCTCTTCGCCGTCGCGGAAATCGTCGAGTGGCGCACCGGACATGGTTGCCTGCAGCATCTGGCGAATGCGCTGCGATGTGACGCCTAGTGCCCGGGCTCGGTCCTGGTCGATCACCAGCTTCATCGCCGGCACCGGCTCCAGCCAGTCGTCATGGACGGCGCCGAGCAGCGGGTTTGCTTCGAACCTTGCCTTCACCTCGTCGGCGATGCGGCGCACCTCCTGGCGATCCGGCCCCATGATGCGCATTTGCACCGGCCAGCCGGTCGGCGGCCCGAGGAACAAACGATCGACCTTGGCGCGGATCGACGGGAAGTCCTTGGCGAGGATGCCTCGCATCTTGACGATCAGCCGCTCGCGCGCCGGCTCATCCTTGGCCATCACCAGAAGCTGGGCAAAGTTCGGATTGCGAAGCTGCTGGTCGAGCGGCAGGAAGAAGCGCGGAGCGCCCTCGCCGATATAGGTGGCGATGAAGCGCTTGTCCTGGTCGTCCATCATCTTCGCTTCGAGCGCCTTGGCTTGGTTCTCGACCTCCTTGATCGATGTACCTTCCGGCAGCCAGAGATCGACCAGGATTTCCGGACGTGACGACTGCGGGAAGAAGTTCTGCGGGATGAACTGGAAGGCCCAGAGGCTGGTGCCGAAAGTGACCAGCGTCATCGCCAGCACGATGATGCGGTGGCGCACGGCCCAGGTGACCGTCGCGCGCAGCCGCCGGTAGAAGCCGGTGTCGAAGACGTCGTGGTGGGTGCCGGCGTGCTTGCGCTGCTTCAGGATCATGTAGCCCAGCCAGGGCGTGAAATAGACCGCGACGAACCACGACACGACCAGTGCGATGCCGACGACATAGAACAGCGTGCGCACATATTCGCCCGCGGTGGAGGCCGCGAAGCCGACCGGGATGAAGCCCGCGGTGGTGATCAGCGTGCCGGTCAGCATCGGGAAGGCGGTCGAGGAATAGGCGAAGCTCGCCGCCTCGATCTTGACCAGCCCCTCCTCCAGCTTGCGCTCCATCATCTCGACGACGATCATGGCGTCGTCGACCAGCAGACCGAGCGCGATGATCAGCGCGCCGAGCGAGATGCGCTGCAGGTCGATGCCGATCTCGTACATGATGGCGAAGGTGGCGGCTAAAACCAGCGGGATGGCGATCGCGATCACCAGGCCGGAGCGCCAGCCGATCGACAGGAACGAGACGACGAGAACGATCAGCAACGCTTCGCCGAGCGCCTCCATGAATTCGTTGACGGCATCCTTGACCACCTCCGGCTGGTCGGAGATCTGGTCGACCGCAACGCCATAAGGCAGACCTTCCTCGAAGCGCTTGTAGGTCGCCTCGACATCCTTACCGACGTCCCTGACATTGAAGCCCTTGGCCATGACGACGCCGACCTGGACGCTTTCGTGGCCGTTGAAGCGGTACTTGCGCTCATAAGGGTCCTCGAGGCCGGAAGAGACCGTGGCGATGTCGCCAAGACGCGTCACCTGATTGCCGGCGCGCAGCCTCAGCTCGCGGATATCGGCGGCCTTGATGACGTCGCCCTCGACCGAGATGCGAACCGAGCGCAAGCCGGTATCGACCGAGCCCGCCGGATCGACGGCGTTCTGCCCTTTCACGGCATTCTGCAGGTCAAGCACCGTCAGGCCGCGCTCGGCGAGCGCCTTGGAGGACACATCGATATTGATCTTCTCGGGCTGGTCGCCGATGATGACGGCCTTTTCGACGCCCGGCGTCGCCAGCAGCATGTCGCGCGCCTGAACGGCGAATTTCTTCAGCTCGGGATAGGTGAAGCCGTCGCCGCTGATCGAATGCAGCGTGATGAAGGTGTCGCCGAACTCGTCGTTGAAATAGGGGCCGAGCAGGCCCTGCGGCAGTTCGTTGGCGATATCGCCGACCTTCTTGCGCACCTGGTAGAAGGCATCCTTCACCTCCTCGGCGTTGGTGTCGCCCTTTACCTGGAGCGTGATGATGGCGCTGCCGGCGCGGGTGTAGGAGCGGACAAAGTCGAGATGCGGCGTCTCCTGCAGCTTGCGCTCGATCTTGTTGACGACCTGGTCTTCCATGTCCTGGATCGAGGCGCCCGGCCAGACTGCCTGCACGACCATGACGCGGAAGGTGAAGTCCGGGTCTTCCTTCTGGCCCATGCGCATCAGGCCTAGCGCGCCGGCCAGAATAATGAGGCCGAACAGGAAGCGCGCGATGCTCGGATGCCCGATCGCCCAGCGCGAGAGGTTGAAGGGACGCTTTTCAGTGCTGCTGTCCGTGGTCATGGCGCAGGTCCAGTCCAATTGGCGGCAAGGCAGCATGCCTTGCGGCTCATGAGTTCTCAGTGGGCTTCCGGGCGGCGAGCACCTCAAGCAGGAGAGAGACTCGCAATCGCGCTCGACGCGGCCGTGGTGCGGGGGATACCAATGCCGCGTCTCGTCGATCGGGCGATTTCGCCGCCCGGAACCCATGCCCTGCCCGGCTCGCGGCTCACGGCAGCGAGGTCGGGAAAGGCGTTCTTTCGCCTGGTTAGCGCAGGCTGCTAGTGGCGGCGACGTCATCCTCCGCCGAGGCGGACTGCTGGGCGGCATCGCCGGAAAGCTTCACTTTCAGATTGTCGGTCATGAACTGTGTGCCGGCGGCCACCACCACGTCGCCCTGCTTCAAACCTTCGGCAACGGCAACGCCGTCGGCGGTGAAGTTCGCCACCTTGATTGGGCGCGGATGCACCGTGTCGGACGCGCGGTCGACCGTCCAGACGATGTGCTTGCCGTCCTTCTCAGCCATGGCGGTCAGCGGGATCGACACCAGCTGCGCCTTGCTGCCGACGGTCGCCGCGACATTGGCGGTCATGCCGAGCAGCACCCGCGGATCGTTGGGCAGCGACACCCGGACCGCGAAGGTGCGCGACTGCGGATCGGCGCTGCCGGCCACCTCGCGGACCTTGCCGTCAAGGGTCAGCGCCTCGTCCGACCAGAAGCTCGCCTTGACCTCCTTGCCCGGCCGGAAGCCGGCGATGTCCATTTCCGGCACCGCGATCAGCACTTCCTTCTCGCCGTCGACGGCAACCGTCATGACCGGCGTGCCGGCGCCGACCACCTGACCGATATCGGCCGAGATGGCGGTGACGATGCCGGCCTTGCCGGCTTTGAGATCGGTGTAATGGACCTGGTTCTGCGCCTGGGCCAGGGTCGAACGGGCGGCATCGCGCGTCGCCACGGCCTGATCATAGCTCAGAACGGCCTGATCGAGCTGCGACTTAGGCGCGAAGTTCTTGGCATAGAGCTGCTCGGCGCGCTTCCTGGCGAGATCGACGGTCTCGACCTGCCGCTCGGCGGCGTCGAGGCTCGCCTCGGCGCTCTTCACCGACAGCTCGTAGTCGGAGGGGTCGACGCGGGCAAGCACGTCGCCCTCGTTCACATGCTGGCCGATGTCGACGAGACGCTCGGTGACCTTGCCGGCGATGCGGAAGCCGAGATTCATCTCGGTGCGGGCGCGCACTGAGCCGGAATAGTCGAGCTGGCGCGTGGTCTCGGCCTCGCCGATCTCGACGACCTTCACCGGCCGGATGACTTCCTGGGCTTCCGCTTTCTTCTCTTGGCTGCAGCCGGCAAGCCCGAGCGCCGCGACAACGACGCCGACGACTGGGAGGCCCGCGGCCGGCAGCCTGCGGAGGATGGAACTGGACAAAGACACCTTAGCACTCCCGAACTGGAGATAAACGTCGACCGGCACCCGGCGGGGCAGCGGCTATTTCAAGGCTCTGATTGCGTAGTCGATGAGGTCGTCCGGCATTGCCCGGTTGGTCTTGGCAAGGCACTGAGCGACCATCTGCGGATGGCATAGGATGACGGTGGAGGCGCCGAAACAGCGCGAGGCGATCACCGGGTCCTGCTTCCTGAACTCGCCGGCCTCTATGCCGTCGCGGATGACGTCAGCGAGCAGGTCGTGGATGCGGTCGACATGCTTGTCGATGACGCCCCAGTCGCGCTCGAGCGCGACGATCACCATCTCATGCACCTTCTGGTCGTCGAGCATGACTTCCAGCGTCATCTTGTACTGGGCGTGAACGTAACGGCGCAGCCGCTCCTCCGCGCTGATCGGCAGGCGCGAAATCTCGTAGGCCATTGCGTAGCTGGCGCCGAGCATGCGGC
>NZ_RZSR01001491.1:0-890 GCF_004023265.1 Mesorhizobium sp. M1A.F.Ca.IN.020.06.1.1 | reverse complement strand
GATCATGCCAAATTTTCATTGACCTGCTCCACCAATCCGTCGTATGACATTTGGCTTGTATAGTTGGTATATTTGGCATGTCAAGCAGGCCTTAGCTTCTGGTCCGGACTGATAGCGGGTAGACGCAAGTGCAACTTAAATCGTGTGGTGGCAGCAGCAGTTTCGATAGCCTCAGACCGAACGGTCCGGACAGCGCAGCAGAACGAAAGCAGGCGAAATGATAAATGGTATTCCAGCGTGGCCAAGCACAGACGAGGTATCAGGCAGGATAGCACGAATCAAAAATCTCATGGCTGAGGCATCAATTAATGCTCTGGTAATCACAAACCAGTACAACCTTGAGTATTATTCGGGATTTCGTAGTCTGTTCTGGCTTTCTGATACACGTCCTCTGATAGCGGTAGTTCGCATTGACAGCCCAGGTATTTCGTTGATCCTTAATGCATCTGAAAGGCGCAGCGAATTCCTGACTAGATGTCCCGACGTGACGCCCGTCTTTTACACGGGATTCACCGATATCGCGCTTGAGGCGGTGGTCACCGTTCTCGAGGGGCTTCCGCAAAATGCGGCCATCGGGTTCGATTACGGGCGCGACATGAATGGCCGAGGATCGGTCGCTCTAATTTCGGCATTGCAAAGGTACCGCCTGTCGGACGCTGCCGACCTAATTTGGCAGCAGAGGCTTATCAAAAGCGAACATGAACTGCAGGGCAAACAGGCCGCCTGCAAGATTGCGACGGACGCCTTCTTTGCAGGTCTGCCAGACCTGCGGCTTGGCATGACCGAGTACGCCTTCGGTCAAAACCTGAAGCAGCGGATGATTGGACTGGGCGCTGACAGCGTGGACTGGCTGCCTGTACGATTCGGCAAGAACGGGCGTGGTTACGCGC
>NZ_RZSR01001490.1:0-895 GCF_004023265.1 Mesorhizobium sp. M1A.F.Ca.IN.020.06.1.1 | reverse complement strand
ATGAGCTGCCGACAGCTCGCCATGGCCGGCCGCTTCCTCGCCAATGGCGGTCGGAACCCGGCGACCGGGCTGTCGGTCGTGTCGACCGAGCGTGCGCGCCGCATCGGCGCGCTGATGCTGACCTGCGGCCACTATGACGGCTCCGGCGATTTCGCCTTCCGTGTCGGCATTCCGGGTAAGAGTGGCGTCGGCGGCGGTATTCTTGGCATCGTGCCGGGCGTCGCCTCGCTCGCCGTCTGGTCCCCCGGCCTCAACGAGAACGGCAATTCAAAGCTCGGCTCGATAGCGCTTGAGAAGCTCGCCAGGATGATGAACTGGTCGATCTTCGCGCCTTAGCAGGTGCTGGGGCGCAAGATTGGAAGGGCAGAAAACGAGAATCCCGCGCCGGACGAGCACGGGATCTTCTGTTCAACAACTAAGCCTAATGAGCTGACAGAGCTTAGAAAAAGCCCTTCCGCTGCCACCAGCCGGCACGCTTCGGCTTTTCTTCGGTCTTGGCTTCCTCGCTGACGTTGGACGAAACGACGGGGACAGCCGGCGTGTCGATCGACTGCGGTTTGCGCCGCGTCGGATGGGCATTGACCTGCGCTTCGGCCTCGGTCGGAGCAGCAGCGGCCGCTGTCAGCTCCGGTTCGGCGGCCGCAGGTTCAGCGGGAAGTTCCGCCGCCCGCTCGGGCGCTTTCTCGGAGACGGTTTCCTCGACAGCCTTCTTCGATCGCGGTGCACGGCGAGGCTTCTTCGGCTTCTCCGTTTCCGCGACATCGTCATTGGCGGGCGAGGGCGCGGCCTGCTCTTCGGCTGCAGCGACCGGCGGCGCGCCTTCGGGAGCTTCGACTTCCGCTTCTTCGCCTTCGAAACCATCGCCGGCATCGGCATCGGCAGGGATCTCGCCTTC
>NZ_RZSR01001489.1:0-895 GCF_004023265.1 Mesorhizobium sp. M1A.F.Ca.IN.020.06.1.1 | reverse complement strand
ACCTTGTCGACACCCCGCCTTTCCTGTGGGTGCTGGCGCTCGTTGCGCTGCTTGCGGCGCTCGCGCTGCTGCTCGCCGGGCTTGCACTGTCGAGGCTGTGGAATTTCGGCGACCGCGGCGGCCGCGATCTCAGCGTCGGCGCCCTGCTGGCAGTGCTGGTGCTTGCGCCTTTCGGCATCGCCGCCTACTGGGCGACCGTCTATCCGCCGCTGCGCGACATTTCGACCGACGTCGACGACCCGCCGGCGCTCGACACCAGCGACCGGACAAGCGATATGAACGCGCTGTCGCCGCCGACGCCCGGCGAGCAGAGCCTGCAGGCGGAAGCATATCCGCTGGTTAGCGGGCGCAGCTACAACCTGCCCTTCGAAACCGTGGTCGATGCTGTCGAGACCGTGCTCGACCGGCGGGACTGGCAGCTGACCGCGCCCTATCCCGACATCAACAGCCAGAGCGAGGCGACGATCACCGCGGTCGCGAGAGGCTTGGTGCTCGGTCTGCCGGCAGATGTGGCCATCCGCGTCGCCGACGACGGCGATTCGGTCGTCGTCGACATGCGTTCGGCCTCGCGCTACGGGCGTCATGACTTGGGCGACAATGCCGCCCGTATCACCGATTTCCTCGCCGAGCTCGATCAGGAGGTCGCCGGCCAGGTCGGCGCGGCGCCGGCCGAGTGAGTCAACCGGCAGGCCTGAAAATCCCGTCGATCGCCGGGTCGCCTTCGCTGGCGACGAGACCGCGGGCCACCAAGTCCTCGAGATGCGCGAGAACCGAAAGGCCGGCTGCTCCGTGCAGCCGCGGGTCGGTGTCGCGATAGATCGCCGCGACCATCTCCTTGATGGTTCGGTCGCCGCTCAGGATGCGTTCCAGGATCGCCTGCTCGCGTATCTTGCGA
>NZ_RZSR01001488.1:0-895 GCF_004023265.1 Mesorhizobium sp. M1A.F.Ca.IN.020.06.1.1 | reverse complement strand
GGCAAGTCCCGCCGGCTTTTTCGCGTTGGCGGCGGAGATGTCGAGTGTGCCCAGCAGATCCCCGGTTGGCGTCACCATTGCCACGGAGGTGCGTGACACGATGACATAAAGCAGGTCGTGGACCGGATCATACGCGATGCCCCCGTCAGAAGGGGTTCCGAGCGCCTCTTCAGAAAAACTCGTCACGACATCATCGCCCCCCGTGCTTGGGACGCCGTCGAATCTGCCGTTCTGGCCCGGAGCGATGGTGTAAATCCTATGGGTTGTGCCATCCTCGAGATAGAGCACGCCGCGGTTTGTGTCGTAGGCAATACTCTCCGCATCCGTACTGCCGAACGCGGCGGTCCTGAACGAGGTCACGATATCGTCGGAGGTGTTGTAAAGCCCATCGTTGCCCGGGTTCAACTCGTAGACGCTCTTCGTGCCGGTATCGTCCGAGAAGAAGAGATGGTGGTTCGCCGGATTATAGGTGACCCCGGCCGGCTCATCCGAGAAATTGATGGTGGTGAGCGTGCCCGTCAGGGTGCCGTTCAGATTCATCTGGAAGAGATTCTTGCCCGTGAAAATCGACATCTCCTCCACCTCACTATCGGCCACCAGCAGCTTGCCGAGGTGGGAGATATAGACGATATCGGTTGGGTCGGGGCTCGGCGGTGACCACTGCGAAGTCAGAATGGTGTGCGCCAAGGTCACGGATGTCGGCAACTGGGTGGCGGTGACGCCGACGGTGAAGGTGTGCGTGGCGATGCTGCCGTCGGACGAGGTTGCTGTCACGTGGAGATCGATCGTCGGTTCGGACTGAGCGTTGAGCGTGCCGCTGCTCGCTCGCGTGATGACGCCGGTGCTGTAATTGATGGCAAAGCGCGAGTCGTCGATCGTGTAGGTGACCGTCGAG
>NZ_RZSR01001487.1:0-896 GCF_004023265.1 Mesorhizobium sp. M1A.F.Ca.IN.020.06.1.1 | reverse complement strand
ATCATATACAGAACATGTTCCTGCTGGATAACGTCGACGTTTTCGAGAAGTGCCCCCTCATCGCAGCGTAGGTTGGGAATTAGCGGCGATTGCAATCTATCTCGGCTGGTCTGAGCCTTCGGATGAGCGATTGACAGTATCCTGGAGCGACTTCAGGCGGACGAGAATGTCTTCGAAGGGAAGCGGTCGCTCGTCGAACATCATCGGCGCCATGTCGCGATAGTCGGCGCGCAGGTCCTTTAGCCGCGCGTCAGATGGCACCAGCCGCAGTGTTCCCGGTCGCGCTGTGTCATAGCTCGCCCAGCCAGAGCGGAAAAAGACTGCCTTATGCCGGGCGACCTGCTCGAGCAGCTCAAAGTCGGAGGCCGCGGCCTCTCCATCTTCGGTGTCAAGCAACATCGCAATGTCGTAATAGTGGCGCGAGAGATATTGCGGCGTCGGCGACTCCTCGGGCCTGTGCGCCTCCGCATGCAGTGCCGTGGCTTTTTCCCAGAACGTCCGTCGCGCCGACAGCACGGTTACGGTGCAATCGGGATCCTCAAAAAAGTCTGGATAATCCTCTGCTGCATAGGGGCGTATTGTTTTCTCCTCAGCAGGCCATGGATCGCCACGGGCGCCGAACTCGAGCTTCACCCGCGGAGTGATGTAGCCCATGCCTTCATACTCTTCCTCGGATAGCGCCGTCGGATAGTGAAAGTTGACGGTCTGCGGATCGCCTGCGTCGATTTCCAAGGACCATTCGTCCTTCGCCGGCTCGCCGAGGTGTTTGGCGACCGCAAGACGGAGGGCCGGCAGCAGCCTTCCCGCAATGTGCCTTTCGACGTCGCCGACGAGATCGTCGATGAGCCTGCCAGCCTGCTTCCTGCTGATGCCTTCCCCCTCGGGATCACGTTCGC
>NZ_RZSR01001486.1:0-897 GCF_004023265.1 Mesorhizobium sp. M1A.F.Ca.IN.020.06.1.1 | reverse complement strand
CGCGACGAACAGGTTGGCCGGCCGGTCGAACAGTTGCAGCGGCGCGCCGATCTGCTCGATGCGGCCGTCGCGCATCACCACGATCTTGTCGGCCATGGTCATGGCCTCGATCTGGTCGTGTGTGACGTAGATGGTGGTGGTCTTCAGCCGCTGATGCAGTTCCTTGATCTCGGTGCGCATCTGCACGCGCAGCTTGGCATCGAGGTTTGAGAGCGGCTCGTCGAACAGAAACACCTGCGGGTTGCGCACGATCGCGCGGCCCATGGCGACGCGCTGGCGCTGGCCGCCGGAAAGCTGGCGCGGATAGCGCTTGAGATAGGGATTGAGGTCGAGGATGTCGGCCGCACGCTTCACCCGCTCGGCGACGATGGCCGGATCGGTGCCGCGCAGCTTCAGCGCGAAAGCCATGTTCTGCTCCACCGTCTTATGCGGATAGAGCGCGTAGTTCTGGAACACCATGGCGATGTCGCGCTTGGCCGGCGGCAGGTTGTTGACGATGCGGTCGCCGATCGAAATCGTTCCGCCGGAAACCGTTTCCAGCCCCGCCACCATTCGCAAAAGCGTGGACTTGCCGCAGCCCGAAGGGCCGACCAGGACGACGAATTGGCCGTCGGCGATGTCGACGCTGACCTCGTGTAGAACCTTGACGGTTCCGAAAGCCTTGGCCACATTGGCGATCGCGACTTGAGCCATTGTCTCCCCTATCTTTTTCGGTGAAGCTAGCCATTGCCAACGGCAAGGGCAAGTCGGTATCTTATAGATAAAAAGCCAATCTTGTTGACAAGGTAATCGATTACGCGAATAGTGACGAGTGCCAATCCGAATGCCGGTCCTTGTCCCGAAAATCGGATCTCCAGGCGACGCAGGGTGGGGTCCCACGCTGCCCTATGGTATAGG
>NZ_RZSR01001485.1:0-898 GCF_004023265.1 Mesorhizobium sp. M1A.F.Ca.IN.020.06.1.1 | reverse complement strand
CACCATGCGCTGCTCGTCGAGCGCCGCGATTGGTTCGTCGGCGACGCGGCTGCCGTCGCGCATCACCACGCACCGATCGGCAAGCTCGATGATCTCGCGCAGCCGGTGCGAGATGTAGATCACCGCGACACCATCGGCCTTCAGGCGCCGGATGACGCGGAACAGCCGTTGCGCCTCGTCCTCCGTCAAAGACGAGGTCGGCTCGTCGAAGGCAAGCAGCCGCGCGCCCGGCCGCAGCGCGCGCATGATTTCGATCAGCTGCCTCAGCGCCGGGCTCAGGCCATGGCAGCGCTGCCCGGGCGAAAGCACGTCGACCACGCCAAAGGTGCGCAATAGGTCGAGACTGCGCCTTTCGAGATCAGCGCGGTCGAGAAAAATTGCGCCTCGCGCCTTGATGTCGCCGATGAAGATGTTTTCCGCCACCGTAAGCTCTGGGATGATCTCCGGCTCCTGGTGGATGACGCGGATGCCCGAGCCGTGTGCGGCGCGCGGCGAGCTGAGCTGCACCGGCTGCCCGTCGACCAGGACCCGGCCACTATCCGGCCGATGCTCGCCCTCCAGCACGCGCATCAGCGTCGACTTGCCGGCGCCGTTCTCGCCGATCAGCGCGGTGATCTCGCCGACGTTGAAAGCGACCGACACGTCGCGCAGCGCCTGCACGGCGCCGAAGCGCTTGCTGACGCCTTCGACGGCAACGACGGGCACGGTCATGGGCGGGAGACTCCCTTTGAAGCCGCCCGCCCAAAGGCCATCCGCCCCGAGCCCGAAAGGCAGCCTAGGACTTGCAACCGAGAGTGTCCTTGAACTTGGCGAAGTTCTCGCCGCTGATCAGCGTGGCGTCCTGGAAATAGTCCTTCTGCATCTCCTTGCCGGTAGCTTGGTCGTAGAGCGCCTGGAT
>NZ_RZSR01001484.1:0-899 GCF_004023265.1 Mesorhizobium sp. M1A.F.Ca.IN.020.06.1.1 | reverse complement strand
TCATAGAACTGCGCGAGGAAGGAGCCCAGCACCTCGGCCGGCTCCAGCGCCGGATCGGCCTTGGGGAAATAGGCGCGGTTGCCCCAGTTCTGGCCGGTGCGGAAGAAGAACACCTGGATGCAGGTCTGGCCGCCTTCCTGGTGGATGGCAAAGACATCCGCCTCTTCCACCGTCTGCGGGTTGATGCCCTGATGCGCCTGCACATGCGACAGCGCCGCGAGGCGATCCCGGTAGATAGCGGCCCGCTCGAAATCGAGCTCTTCGGACGCTTGTTGCATGGCGGCCGAGATCTCGGTCTTCACCTTCTGGCTGCGGCCGGAGAGAAAGTCCTTCGCCTCGGCAACCAGCTCGGCATAGCCCCGATGCGATATCTCGCCGGTGCAGGGACCGGCGCAACGCTTGATCTGGTAGAGCAGGCAGGGCCGCGTGCGGTTCTCGTAGAAGGAATCCGTGCAGCTTCGCAGCAGGAAGGCGCGCTGCAGCGAATTGATGGTGCGCCCGACCGCGCCGGCGGAAGCGAAGGGCCCAAAATAGTCGCCCTTGCGCGAGCGCGCGCCGCGATGCTTGTAGATGCCGGGCGAGACATGGTCGCCAGTAAGCAGGATGTAAGGGAACGACTTGTCGTCCCGCATCAGCACGTTGAAGCGGGGCCTCAGCCGCTTGATGAGGTTGGCCTCGAGCAGCAGCGCCTCGATCTCGGTGCGAGTGACGACGAATTCCATCGTCGCCGTCTCGCGCACCATGCGGCCGATGCGGGCGGTGTGGAAGCGCCCCTGCGCATAGTTGGTGACGCGCTTCTTCAGGCTGCGCGCCTTGCCGACATAGAGCACGTCGCCGGCGGCGTTCATCATTCGGTAGACGCCCGGCTGGTTGGGCAGCCGCTTGACCAAAGTCTGGAT
>NZ_RZSR01001483.1:0-901 GCF_004023265.1 Mesorhizobium sp. M1A.F.Ca.IN.020.06.1.1 | reverse complement strand
CTGCATGGATTAACGTCGCCTCGCTACGCTGTCGGCAGAATTAGTCATCCACCACGTCCGGCAAGGCTTCCGCGACGACGCTTAAATTGCGGTCGAATGTCTCGGCATCGGCCGACTGCGGACGGAAAGATTTGGCCTGAGCGAGGATAGCTGCGATCACAGCCTCTTTTTGCGGCGAGATCCTGGTCGCCGCTGCACGCGCCGCCAAACCCGAAAAATCGACGGAGGTTGACGCTGTGCGCGCCGCCGCCGCGGGTGGGACAGGGGGCGCCTCAACGCCGGCTGAATTTTGCGGCCCGGGCAAGCGGCGGCGAGCGGGCGGCCGCTCGGCACGTCCGACTTTCGCAGCGAACGTCGCACCGCGCGGCAGCCGCGACTGTGTGAGGCCCGAGCGATAGCCTGGCCCGACCGGGACGATCGACTGGACGGCCTGGAAGGGGAGGGGAGGGGTGGCAGCGACTGGTTTGGCATGCTTTGCGTTCGCGCTCTCAGGGAGTGCGATAAAAGCCCGCTTGGAGAGCTCCCGATCAGCGAAATAGAAATTGCGGGTGGCAAGGATTGCGTTTTCGCCACGCGGCAGAATGACGACCTTGCTCCTGTCCATGGTGCGAATTTCGTCCGGACGCATGAGCGGCCGGCGTATTTGCTTGTTGTGAACGGAGCGCGTGTAATAGGTGTCGAAAAGGCTCGCCTGGGTCCTGGTTACGTCTTTTTGAAATTCAGCCGTTTCGCCAATCTGCTCGGAGACGTAGCGCAGGTCGTCGGTCTCCTGGGCGCCGAAGAAGATCTGGACACGCGCAGCGTTGATGAGCGTTTCGCGGCTTTCTTTCCGGTAGATCTCGTCGACGGATTTGAGCGACTGCACGAAAAACCACATCGGTACGCCGTGACCGCCAAGGAC
>NZ_RZSR01001482.1:0-904 GCF_004023265.1 Mesorhizobium sp. M1A.F.Ca.IN.020.06.1.1 | reverse complement strand
GGCCGGGCTCATTCGAGACCCGGTCACCCTTGGCGAGCGAGCGGCGCGTGTCGTCGAAATGCTCCGGCTCGACCGCCCAGACTTGCGTCTGTGCCGAGGCGTCCTTCACCGCGACGGAAATGCCGCTCGACAGACCCCCGCCGCCGCAGGGCACGACAATTGCGTCCAGGCTGACGCCCAGCGCCTTCGCTTGGCGCACCAGCTCCAGCCCGATGGTGCCCTGGCCGGCAATGATGGCCGGATCGTCGAAGGGCGGCACCAGCGCCATGCCCTTCTCGATATAGGGGCGAACGATGGTCATGCGGTCGTCCTTGAAGCGGTCGAAAGGCACCACCTCGGCGCCCATCTTGCGCACATTGCCGACCTTGAGCGCCGGCGCGTCCGCGGGCATGGCAATGACCGCCCTGACGCCGAACATGGCGGCCGAAGCGGCGACACCCTGCGCGTGATTGCCGGACGAAAAGGCGACGACGCCGCGGCTGCGCTCTTCTTCGCTTAAGCACGACAATTTGTTGTAGGCGCCGCGGATCTTGAAGGAACCGGTGCGCTGCAGCGTCTCCGGCTTGAACAGGATGCGGCCGCCATAGCGCTTGTTGAGCTCCGGCGATTCGATCAGCGGCGTTTCGACGATCAGCCCGGAAAGCCTGGCGGCAGCGACGTGGATGTCGGAGATGCCGGGGAGGGCGGTCATGGTGGGCCTCGTGAGAATGATGCACATATGCTGCACGGAAAATGCCGCGGCGCGCCAACGAAAAAATGTGATGGAGACAATATTGGCGATGATAGCGTCGACGGCCGTCACCTTCGTCAGTCTCAGGCGGAGCAAGGAGCGAGGCGACGCGGGAATCCATGTCGGCACCTTCGCGATGCGGGCAGCCGAAGCAGAACGGACACTCTTCGCAGG
>NZ_RZSR01000148.1:0-8730 GCF_004023265.1 Mesorhizobium sp. M1A.F.Ca.IN.020.06.1.1 | reverse complement strand
ATACGAGACCGACCGTGTCGTGGTCAGCGGCGGCCTCGCCAAAGGCGATCTGGTCGTCACCGCCGGCGTGAACCGGCTGCGGGAACACGAAAAAGTGCGTATCGTTGAAGGAGAGGAAAAATGACCATGTCCAAGACAAAGGTCCTGATTGCCGGCGCCGGTCCGACCGGGCTGACGCTCGCTCTCTGGCTGACCAGGCTCGGCGTCCCGGTCCGCATCTTCGACAAGGCCACCGGTCCGGGTGAAACCTCGCGCGCGCTCGCCGTCCAGGCCCGCACGCTGGAGTTCCATCGCCAGATCGGCATCGTCGAGGACATCCTTGCCGAGGGCATCCGGTTGGAACGGCTTACGTTGCATACGCCGGCCGGCGTCGCAGCGCGGCTGCCGCTTTCCGATTTCGGCCGCGGCATCAGCCCCTACTCCTTCGCCTTCGCGCTGCCGCAGGACATCCATGAACGCGTGCTGATCACGCATCTGGAACGCGCCGGCGTCGAGGTCGAGCGCGGTACGGAGCTCGTTGCCTTCCAGGACAAGGGTGACGCGGTCATCGCGACGCTTTCGCGGAACGGCAAGACCGAGACCGTCAGCGCAGCCTATCTTGCCGGTTGCGACGGCGCCCGCAGCACGGTTCGCCATGGGCTGAACATCGGCTTTCCGGGCGGTACCTACGAGCAGGCCTTCTACGTCGCCGACGTGAAGGGCACGGGCAACGTCACCCGCAATGGCATGGACACGACCATCAGCACCTATGGCTTCGCTATCGTGATGCCGGTCCGGCAGTCGGGCTCGCTGCGCCTCATCGGCATCGTGCCGAAGGCGCATGAGGCCGACGAGACGATCAGCTTCGAGGCGATCCGCGCCGATGTCGAGCGCGAGACCGGCGTCACGGTCGAGGAGGTCAACTGGTTCTCGACCTATCGCGTCCATCATCGCGTCGCCGAGCGCTTCCGCGCCGGCCGCGTGTTCCTCGTCGGCGATGCCGGACACATCCATAGCCCGGCCGGCGGCCAGGGCATGAACACCGGCATGGGCGATGCTGTGAACCTCGCGTGGAAGCTAGGCGCCGTGGTGCAGGGCCGTGCCGATCCGCGCCTGCTCGACAGCTACCAGCCGGAGCGCATCGCCTTTGCCCACAAGCTGATCGAAAGCACCGACAAGGTGTTCCGCTTCATCACCAACCGCTCGCGACTGGTCGGCCTGTTCCGGCGTTACGTGATGCCGAAGGTCATGAACATCGGGCTCCACACATCGTTCGGGTCGCGCGCATTCTTCGGCGTGATCTCGCAGACGGCGATCGAGTACCGCGCCGGGCCGATCAGCTCGGGCGTGGCGGGCAGGGTCAGCGGCGGCGATCGCCTGCCCTACGTCACGGGCGCGGGCGGCGACAATTTCGAGCCGCTGCGGTCGCTCGACTGGCAGGTCCATGTCTATGGCGAGGTCAATTGCGATTTCCGGGCGATGCTCGCGCCGACAGGAATTGCAGTGCATGGCTTCGCCTGGACAGACGCAGCCGTGAAGGCCGGCCTGCAGCGCGACGCAGCCTATCTGGTGAGGCCGGACGGCCATGTCGCGCTCGCCTCGCCGGTCCAGGAGGCAGCCGCCTTCCAGCGCTATCTCGCCGGCCTCGCCATCAGGCCGAGAACCGCCGAGCGCGCGCCCTACCGTGTGCCGGGCACCATGCACAGCCTGGCCTGAATTGCTATGGCGCGCCCGCCAAGCGGCGGGCGCTGACCGAACCCAAACCGTCATTTGTTTTGGCCAGCCGGCAGGCGCCGGCGGAGCGCGCTTGCGCGCGCCCTGAAAAGGAACCGCATCATGACCAGCTTCAATCTTTCCGAATGGGCGCTGCGGCACCGCAGCTTCATCGTCTACCTGATGATCGCGGCCGCCCTTGCCGGCCTCTACGCCTATGGCGGCCTCGGCCGCGAAGAGGACCCGCCCTTCACCATCAAGACCATGGTGGTGAGGACGATGTGGCCGGGCGCCATCACCAGCGACACGGTGGAGCAGATCACCGATCGCATCGAGAAGAAGCTCGAAGAGCTGCCGGACCTCGACTACGTCAAGAGCTACACCAAGCCCGGCGAATCCGTCGTCTTCGTCAACCTCAAGGACACGGTGGCCGCCGACCAGGTGCAGCCGCTCTGGTACCAGGTGCGCAAGAAGCTCGACGACATCAAGCCGACGCTGCCGTCCGGCGTGCAGGGCCCGTTCTACAACGACGAGTTCGGCGACACCTATTCGCTGATCTACGCGCTCACCTCCGACAGCCTCAGCCATCGCGAGTTGAAGGATCTCGGCACCAGCCTGCGCGCCGGGCTGCTGACGGTGAAGGACGTCGCCAAGGTCGACCTCATCGGCCAGCAGGACGAGAAGCTCTATCTCGAATTCTCGACGCAGAAGGTGGCGGCGCTCGGCCTCGATGTCGGCACGCTGTCGCAGGCGCTGCAGGCGCAGAACGCGCTGACGCCGAGCGGCACGGTCGATGCCGGTCCCGAGCGCATCGCCATCCGCGTGTCCGGCAGCTTCACCTCCGAGGAAAGCCTCAAGGAGATCAACTTCTACGCCAACGGCCATTACTTCCGGCTGGGCGACGTCGCCGAGGTCAAGCGCGCCTATTCCGACCCGCCGCAGCCGATGTTCCGCTTCAACGGCAAGCCTGCGGTCGGCATCGCCATCTCGATGACTTCGGGCGGCGACGCGCTGGCGCTGGGCGAGACCGTCAAGGAGAAGATGCATGAGATGCAGGCCGAGCTGCCGCTCGGCGCCGAGCTCGGCCTGGTCGCCGACCAGTCGCATGTGGTGGAAGAATCCGTCGGCGAGTTCACCAAGAGCCTCGGCGAGGCGATCGCCATCGTGCTCGCCGTCTCGCTGCTGGCGCTCGGCTGGCGTCCCGGCGTCGTCGTGGCGGTCGCCATCCCGCTGGTGCTGGCGATCACCTTCGTCACCATGGAGTATTTCGGCATCTCGCTGCAGCGCATCTCGCTCGGCGCGCTGATCATCGCGCTCGGCCTGCTGGTCGACGATGCCATGATCGCGGTCGAGATGATGATCTCGCGCATGGAGGAAGGCTACGACAAGATCTCGGCCGCCACTTATGCATATACCTCCACCGCCTTCCCGATGCTCACCGGCACGCTGGTGACGATCGCCGGCTTCGTGCCGGTCGGCTTCGCCAAGAGCGGCGCCGGCGAATACTGCTTCTCGCTGTTCGCTGTCGTGGCGATCGCGCTCGTCGTCTCCTGGGTGGTGGCGGTGCTGTTCACGCCGCTGACCGGCGTCTTCCTGCTGCCCGATCGCATCAAGGGGCATGGCGGCAGCCATCAGCCCTCGCGCGTCGGCCGCGGTTTCCAGGCGCTGCTCGAGATGGCGATGCGGGCAAAGTGGCTGGTGCTGTCGGCGACGGCCGGACTGTTCGCGCTCTCCGTCGTGGCGATGGGCTTCGTCGGCCAGGAGTTCTTCCCGAAGTCCGACCGGCCCGAGGTGATGCTCGACCTCACCTTGCCGCGCACCGCTTCGATCAAGTCGACGGATGCCGTGGTCGAGCGCGTCGAGAAGCTGCTCGCCGCCGATCCTGATATCGACCACTGGAGCTTCTATGTCGGCCAGGGCGCGGTGCGCTTCTACCTGCCGCTCGACGCACAGCTCGCCAACGACTTCTTCGCCCAGGCGGTGGTCGTTACCAAGGGCCACGCCGTGCGCCAGGCGGTGATCGACCGGCTGGAGAAGCAGCTGTCGACCGGCTTCGACGACGTCATGGCGCGCGTCACGCCGCTGGAGCTCGGCCCGCCGGTCGGCTGGCCGCTGAAGTTCCGCGTCAGCGGTCCGGATCCGGACAAGACGCGCAGCCTGGCGCAGCAGTTCGCGCAGGTGCTGGGCAGCGACGCCTCGGTGCGCAACATCAACTACGACTGGAACGAGCCGGCCAAGGTCATCAAGGTCGATGTCGACCAGGACCGGGCGCGCGCGCTGGGCATCTCCTCGCAGCAGCTGTCGGAGACGATCAACGCGGTGCTCTCCGGCTCGAAGATCACCCAGATGCGCGACGACATCTACCTCGTCGACATCGTTGCCCGCGCGGTGGAAACCGAACGCGCCAGCATCGACACGCTGCGCGGCCTGACGATCAGCGCCTCCGGCGGACGGCGGGTGCCGCTCGAGCAGGTGGCGAAGCTCACCTACCAGACCGAGCCGCCGCTGATCTGGCGCCGCGGCCGGCTGCCGACCGTGACCGTCCAGGCCGATGTCGCGCCGGGCGAAAATGCCACGCTGGTCACGCGGCGGCTGGAGAGCGCCATCGCCGCCTTCAAGGCGGAACTGCCGGCGCGCTACAGCGTCGAGCAGGGCGGCGTGATCGAGGACAGCGCCAAGGCCCAGGCCTCGATCTTCGTGGTGTTCCCGCTGATGCTGTTCATCATGGCCACCGTCCTGATGGTGCAGCTGATGAGCTTCCAGCGCCTGGTGCTGGTGCTGCTCACCGCTCCGCTTGCGATCATCGGCGTCGCCGGCGCGCTGCTCTTGTCGGGCGCTCCGATGGGCTTCGTCGCGATCCTCGGCGTGATGTCGCTGATCGGCATGGTGATCCGCAACTCGGTGATCCTGATCGCGCAGATCGACCAGCACATCGCCGCCGGCGAGGAACCATGGGCAGCGGTGATCAGCGCCACCACGCATCGGTTGCGGCCGATCCTGCTCACGGCGGCGGCCGCCATCCTCGGCATGATCCCGATCGCGCCGACGGTGTTCTGGGGGCCGATGGCCTATGCGGTGATGGGCGGCCTCTTGGTGGCGACCGTGCTGACGCTGGTTTTCCTGCCGACGCTCTACGTCACCTGGTTCGGCATCAAGGCGCCGGCTGAGAGCACCCCCGCGGCCGAACCGACCGCGGCCGCAGCCGAGCCCCAGCCGCTGGTGGCCTGAGCGGCGCCCTCCCAGCAGCCACGGCGGCCAACGCCGCCGTGGCGACCTTTATCACCCAAAACGGAAAGGAACGATCATGACACCCTTCTTTGGAAATCTTCTCGTTCGCGTGAATGCCGGCTTCCTGGTCCTTGCTTCCGCAGGCGGGCTCGCCACCGACATTGCCGGCTCGTTCTTCGGGCGCGGGGCTGAAGCCGTGCTGCTCAACAACGCACCCGGCACCGGCATCGGCTTCATCGAGGCGCACGGGCTGGCCCTGATCATCGGCGTGACGCTCTGGCGCATCGCCTACTCCCGCAACTGGCACGCCGTGCTGGCTGCCGTGCATGTGCTGCTCGGAACGGCCAACCTTCTGTTCTGGCAGTTCTTCATCGCCGCCGACGTGCTTGTCGTCGGCTACGTAACAACCGCGGCGCACTGGCTGTTCGTGGTTGCTCACCTGGCGGCGCTGACGGGTTCGACCCGGCTGGCCGCTTCATCCTCCCACTAGAACTGAACACCAACCTCAGGAGAAACGAAAATGCCTGTGAAATCTTTCAGGAAAATGCGCTCGGCCGCTGCGTTGCTCGCCATCGGCCTCGCCGCCGTCGAGATTGTCGGCATGGCCGTGCCGGCCCTGTCGCTGGTCGGTACCGCCGAAGCCCGCATCGGGGCGCCCTGGACACCGCACAGCGCCGCGGGCGTCGCTCGGCGCGCCACGACATGGCGTGTGCTGAGGCACACCACCGCCTGGGTCGCCACGCTGCCGGCAGGCTGCGTTCGCACCAAGGTCAACGGCTTCGACGTCTGGCGCTGCGGCCGGACCTACTACCGGCCCTATCAAGGCCGCTACATCGTGGTCGTCGTCGATTGAGGCGGCTCGGGCACAGCCCAAAGCGCGTCGCGCTGAAACGGATTCGGGCGACGCGCTTAAGTTTTTGTTTTGATATCCCAGAACCGCTGCACACTTCCGGGGCGACATGCATTTAGCCGAGGGCAAGCCTGACGCCTTCGCAGAGATGCTCGGCATCGGCCGGATTTTCGAACGGCACGCCGTGCAGCGCATAGTCGAGCGGCGAGAAGGAAGCGCCCTCCTCGATGAGGGCGATCTGCCGCCGCGCCTTGTCCCTGTCGCCCATCTGGGCATAGCAGGCGGCCAGCCTCGTCCTGATCCAGGGCGCCGGCCGCGTCGCGAGCTCCAGCGCTTCCGCCGCCTGCCGATATTCGCCCATCATGTAGAGCGCCAGGGCGCGGTCGAACTGGTACCAGTGCGGATGCAGCGGATCGATGCGGATGCCGCGCGCCAGCCAGGTCAGCGCTTCGAGCGGCCGGCCGCGCATGGTGAGCAGCATGCCCATCTGCTCGATGCTGTCGGCGTCGTACGGGTTGAGCTGCAAGGCGATGCGCATGTGATGCTCGGCCGCCTCGTGATCGCGCATATAGAGGCGGATCAGCGACTGCACGCGGTGGCCGGTCGGCTGGTCGGGCGACAGGGCCAGCCCTTTGTCGGCAAGGTCGCGCGCATTTTCCAGGACAGCATCGCTGGCGCGCCCGAACTCGCTGTCCAGGGAGCGCGCCAAAGCGAGATAAGAATAGGCAAGCCCGTAATTCGGATCTTTTGCGATCGCCGCCTCGAACAAGGCCTCGGCGCCGCGTTGGTCGGTCTGAGCGGGATCGCGCAGCAGCGCGAAGCCGCGCAGCAGGAGCTCGTACGCGGCAAGGCTGGTCACCGGCTTGCGCGAGGCCTGCTCGAGGCCGGCGTTGGTGACCCGCGTGACCAGGCGGCTGACGATCTGCTCGACGATGTCGCGCTCGATCGCGAACAGGCCGGCGCCCTGTGACTGGTAGCGGTCGCCCCAGAGCTGGCTGCCGCTCGCGATGTCGACGAGGCTGACGGCCACCACGACATGCTCGCCCTGGCGGCGCAGCGAGCCCTCGACCAGATAATCGGCGCCGATGCGAGCGCGGATCTGCGGCCACTCGGCGCGGCCGAAGGAGGCGAAGGAAAAACTTGAATTGCGCGCCAGCACCGTGACAGTGCCGAAGCGCGCCACGCCGTTGATGAGATCCTCGGCAAAGCCGTCGACCATCGCCTCGTCGGCCGGATCGCCGCTCTCGTTGCGGAAGCGCACCACCGCCACGATCGGTTGGCTGCTGATCTCGGGCGCCGCTTCGGCTTCCGCGGCAAGCATATAGCCGCGCTTGGAGACGGTGCGCACCATGTCCTCGCCCAGCACCTTGCGGATCTCGCGCACCGACTGGGTGAGCGAATCCTCGGTGACATAGACGCCGGGCCAGACGACATCCATCAGCTCCGACTTCGGCACGACTCGGCCCATATTGCGGGCGAGATGCGAAAGCAGCGCGTAGGCTTTCGGCCGCAGGAACAGCGGCTCGTTGATGCCGCGCAGCGTTCCCTTGGCGAGGTCGAGCGTGAACCCGCCAAATCGGAACACCTGATCGGCCGTCGCCGTCGTCATCGGGACACCCCTTCCGCGTGCCGCTAATGCCAAGTCGATCCCACTCAACCCGGCATGCGCGTGGCTATTATTGCGCACTGCGCAATTTCGATCAAACTGCCCGTCGGCGCGCCGACTAGTGTGGCCGCGCCAAATGCGAGGAGCCATGAACCCGACCGAGAAAGCGCTGTGGTTTGTCGAAAGCCATCTGCCGGATGCGATTTCGCTCGACGATGTCGCGGCAAGCAGCGGCGTGTCGCGCTTCCATGTGACGCGCGCCTTCAGCGCCGCCACCGGCCGGTCGGTCATGGGCTATATGCGGGCGCGGCGGCTCAGCGAAGCGGCGCGCAAGCTCGCGGGCGGCGCGAGCGACATCCTGGCGGTCGCGCTCGATGCCGGCTACGGCTCGCATGAGGCTTTCACACGGGCCTTCCGCGCCCAGTTCGGCACCACGCCGGAACTGGTGCGCGCTGGAGGCTCGACCCAAAACCTCGACCTCGTGGAGCCCATCCTCATGGACAGTTCGCTTCTCACCGCGCTCGAGCCGCCGCGCTTCGAGACCAGCCGGGCGTTTCTCATCGCCGGGCTCGGCGAGCGCTACAGCTGCGCGACCAGCGCCGGCATCCCAATGCTGTGGCAGCGCTTCGGACCCTATGTCGGCAACATTCCCGGCGAGGTTCCCGGCGTCGCCTACGGCGTTTGCACCAATGGCGACGATGCCGGCAATTTCGACTATGTCGCCGGCGTCGAGGTGTCGGATTTCTCCGATCTGCCGGAGGATTTTTACCGGGTTCGAGTGCCGGCGCACAAATATGCCGTGTTTGCGCATCGCGAACACATCTCGACCATCCGACGCACGGTCAACACCATCTGGAACAAGTGGCTGCCTGCATCCGGACATGAGATCGCCGACGCCCCCGACTTCGAGCGTTACGGCCCCGAATTCGATCCGCGCAGCGGCAATGGCGGGCTGGAGATCTGGGTGCCGATCGAAGGTTGAGACGCTGCCCCTCTCCTTCTCCCCCGGTGGGAGAAGGTGTCGCCGAAGGCGACGAATGAGGGGTGTTCCAGCGGAGTGAGACGGTGGCGT
This sequence comes from Mesorhizobium sp. M1A.F.Ca.IN.020.06.1.1, assembly GCF_004023265.1. Taxonomy (NCBI): domain Bacteria; kingdom Pseudomonadati; phylum Pseudomonadota; class Alphaproteobacteria; order Hyphomicrobiales; family Phyllobacteriaceae; genus Mesorhizobium; species Mesorhizobium sp. M1A.F.Ca.IN.020.06.1.1. The sequence goes on along the minus strand of NZ_RZSR01000148.1, from coordinate 282 downwards.
TCCCTGGAACACCCCTCATCCGTCTCGGCGCTGCGCGCCGATCCACCTTCTCCCACAAGGGGAGAAGGAAAAGGCGCTACAGCTCCAAGTTCCAGGTCTGGCCGACAAGATCCTTGCCGAAGGAATGGTGGCGCTCTTCCTCGGCCAGCTTGAAGCCCGCCGCCTGGTAGATGCGGCGGGCCGAGCCAAGAATGTCGTTGGTCCACAGCGTCAGCGTCTTGTAGCCCTTGGCGCGCGAGAAGGCGATGCACTCGTCGACCAGCCGCCGGCCGATGCCGAGGC
>NZ_RZSR01001481.1:0-911 GCF_004023265.1 Mesorhizobium sp. M1A.F.Ca.IN.020.06.1.1 | reverse complement strand
CCCTACACGCGGGCGATGGTCTCGGCGCTGCAGACCACCGGCTACTATCGCTTCGACCATGTGGCGCAAAGTGCGTCGCAAGCCGAGTTCCTGATGTCGCGCGGCGATGTCGCCTTCGTCGTCACCATCCCGGCCGATTTCGCGCGACGGGTGGAGCGCGGCGACAATCCGCAGATCCTGATCGAGGCGGACGCCACCGATCCGGCGGTGGCGAGCGGTGCCATCTCGACGCTGAGCACCGTCGCCGGCCAAGCGCTGCTGAGAGCGCAAGGCATGCAGGAAGCGGCGAAGGAGGCGGCGCGCGGCCAGCTCGATGTCGTCGTGCACCGGCGCTACAATCCGGAAGGCATCTCGCAATACAACATCGTTCCCGGCCTGCTCGGCGTCATCCTGCAGATGACCATGGTGATGATGACCTCGATCGCGCTGACGCGCGAGACCGAGCGCGGCACGATGGAAAACCTTTTGGCCATGCCGTCCAGCCCGCTCGAGATCATGCTGGGCAAGGTGCTGCCTTACCTGGTGGTCGGCGCGGTGCAGGTGGTGGTGGTGCTGGCAGCGGCGAAGCTCCTGTTTTCCATTCCCTTCATGGGATCGCTGTCGCTCCTGCTCTCGGCGGTGCTGGTTTTCGTGCTGGCGCTGGTGCTGCTCGGCTACACGATTTCGACGATCGCGCGCACGCAGATGCAGGCGCTGCAGCTCACCTTCTTCTTCTTCCTGCCCTCGATCATGCTGTCGGGCTTCATGTTCCCCTATCGCGGCATGCCGGGCTGGGCGCAGATCCTTGGCGAGATCTTTCCGCTGACGCATTTCTTGCGCATCACCCGCGCCGTCATGCTGAAGAGCGCGGAACTGCCGGCTGTGGCGACCGAGATCGGCTGGCTGGTGGTGTTCGTGGCGTTGTTTGCCGG
>NZ_RZSR01001480.1:0-916 GCF_004023265.1 Mesorhizobium sp. M1A.F.Ca.IN.020.06.1.1 | reverse complement strand
TCGGCACCCGAGCCTTTGGGTCCGCGGCTCGGTCGGACGGACCGGCATTCTGCCGATCGAGATGCGCAAGCTGGTCGTTTGGGGTAAGTGCGCCTACCGGCAGCGTCCGGACGGGCGGGTCAACATAGCCGTCGCTGAGGACGGTTTCCATGACCTGATGCTGGACAGCATCGTGCACGGCTTCAAGTTCCTGCCGCTGGCGAGGCGCAACCGGCGCAACCTGCGCTTCAGCCTTGGCAAGCCGGCCATGCGCAGCCTCATGGGTGAGTTCGCCGATTTCACGACCCACCGCACGCTCGATCCCAAACCCGACTGGAAGGGGCTGCGTCGCGCCGCCGAGCGCTTCAGCGAGGAATATCCCACGGTTGGTTCGGTGCGGTACGAACGCGCCTGGGCAGGATATATCGACTATATGCCCGACGAGCTCCCGGTCATGGAGGCACTGCCCAAGCCGGACGGCCTGTTCGTCGCCGCGGGGCTCAGCGGCCACGGTTTCGGCATCGGGCCGGTCATCGGCCGCACGCTCGCCGACATGATCGTCAAAGGCCGCGCAGAATACAATCTTGCGCCGTTCTCATCTGCGCGTTTCAATTCTCGCTGATATGTCGCCGCGGCCCGAACCCTCTTCCAAACCCGTGTTGATCGACGTCATCCTTGCCGATGGCTTTTCGATGCTGACGACGACGCTGATCCTCGAGGCACTGCGCTTCGTAAACCTGGCGCATCGCCGCAAGGCGTTCGACTGGACGATCAAAGGCGTGCAATCGCAATCGCCCCGGGCCAGCAACGGGTTCACCTTCTCAGCGCAGCGCAGCTTTGAGGCCAATGCCGAGCCGGCGGAACTCGTCTTTCTCAATGCCTCCTACTTCCCAGATGCCGCCGCTTCACCGGAACTGCTTGCCTGGCTGCGCAACGC
>NZ_RZSR01001479.1:0-917 GCF_004023265.1 Mesorhizobium sp. M1A.F.Ca.IN.020.06.1.1 | reverse complement strand
TATAGTCGGACATTCGCACACCGCGGCGGTCGGCCTTCACATCGACACGGTCGATGCGGCCCTTCAGGCGGATGCCTGACTGGCCGATCACGACTTCCTGGCGCTGATCCCAGGGATCGATACGCTCTGCTGGCGATTGCGGATTGCCGAACGGGACTTCGCTGAAACTGCGGGTTCCCTGGCCGAAGCGTTCGTCGATCGTGAGGCCGCGATGGGCGCGCCGCCGTGCCTCCTCGATGGTGTCCAGCCACAACAATCTTGGTGGCACCACCTGGGTCAGCGGCCAGCGCTCGGCGATGTCGCGGGCGGCCGCGCCAAGGGCATTGTCGATTTCTTCTGGCGTTGCCCCGACAAGGCTGGGCGTGGGTTCGATGCGCTCGATCGCAAGGCGCAGCAACTCATGCACGAGGTCGCCGAACGCAACGGGATCGAGTTGCAGCGGCTCGAGGGCAAGCTCGGGGGCGGTCATTCCCAATGCCCGCAGCCAGACAAAGCCGAGCGGATCACGCAGCAGGCGTCGCAGGGACGTTGCCGACTGCGGCACGCTCAGCGCACGGGCAACGGCTGGATGGTCTTTCCGGAACCCGCCGTCATGCGGCGTAGGTTCCAGGCTGATTGTCCAGTCGCTCCAGCACGACACCACGCCCTCGATTCGCGGCAGCTTCAGCGCGTCATCAATGCGAGCGAGCAGACGATCCCCTTCGCTGAACGCATGCTCAGGGGTTCTGGTCCGCCTTAGCGAACGCTCTGTGACCTTCCGTTGCAGCAACGCGCTCTTGGCGAAAAACGCGCCGTCCGCTGAGCGTCGGCTGCGCGATAGCGTGGCATGCGATGCCGGGTGGCTGACGAGAACCTCGAAGGCCAGCCGATCGCGTTCCAGCCGGGTAAGGTCGACCAAGTCACGCTCGCTGAGGACG
>NZ_RZSR01001478.1:0-918 GCF_004023265.1 Mesorhizobium sp. M1A.F.Ca.IN.020.06.1.1 | reverse complement strand
TTCATGGGCTATCGCCGCGCCGATGGTCGCGCCGGAACGCGCAACTTCATCGGCATCATCGCCAGCGTCAATTGCTCGTCCACCGTCTGCCATGCGATCGCCGACGAGGCCAATCGCACGCTTTTGCCGAAATATCCCGGCATCGACGGTTTCGTGCCGATCGTCCACGGCCAGGGCTGCGGCATGAGCGCCACCGGCGACGGAATGATGGTGCTGCACCGCACGCTGGCCGGCTATGCACGCCACCCGAATTTCGGCGGCGTGCTGATGGTCGGTCTGGGCTGCGAGGTCAACCAGCTCACCCTTTATGGCCAAAAGGGCGTCGCGGCGGGAAAGCGGCACTTCAACATCCAGGAGGCCGGCGGCTCGCGCAAATCCGTCGAGCGGGCGATGGGCGTGCTGGCCGAGATCGCCGAGGAGGTCGGCCAGTTGCAGCGCGAACCGATCCCGGTCAGCGAGATCGTCGTCGGCCTGCAATGCGGCGGCTCGGACGGCATGTCCGGCATCACCGCCAATCCGGCGCTGGGGGCGGCGGTCGATATTCTGGCCGGCTGCGGCGGCATCGGCATCCTGTCCGAGACGACCGAGATCTACGGCGCCGAGCATCTGCTTGCCTATCGCGCCGCCTCGCCCGAGATCGCAGCCAAGCTCGACGGCTTTGTGAAATGGTGGGAGGACCATACAGCCAAGCACGGCGCCTCGATCGACAACAATCCCTCGCCGGGCAACAAGCGCGGCGGCCTGACCACGATCCTGGAGAAATCGCTGGGTGCTGTTGCCAAGGGCGGTCAGACGCCGCTCAACGGCGTCTTCGGTTACGCCGAGAAGGTCAGCGGCAGCGGCTTGGTGTTCATGGACACGCCCGGCTACGATCCGGTCTCGGCCACCGGCCAGGTGGCCGAGACCGGATCGTAGCCG
>NZ_RZSR01001477.1:0-918 GCF_004023265.1 Mesorhizobium sp. M1A.F.Ca.IN.020.06.1.1 | reverse complement strand
CTCCAGAGCGCAAGGTCGAAGGCGAGGCGCGCCAGCACCGAGCAGACCGAATTGACGACTTCGGACGGCATGCCCGCCATCTCGAAGCAGGTCACCGGACGTCCATGGTTCGGTACGCGGAAGATGTTGCCGATCGTCTCGTGGATGGTGTCCTCGATCAGCCGCGAATTAAACATGAAACGGTAGCGCGGGTCGGAAGCGGCCGATTCGATGCGCGTCCTCAACGACTTCAGTGTCGGCCGATCGTTCTTGCTTTCGAGCAGACCCATGCGCTCGTCGATCTGCTTGAGCAGATCGGCGATGCGGTAAGGCACCGGCGTGTCCGCCGTCAGCGCATCGCTGCCGCGCCTGATATACGAGCCGGAGCTCGGGTTGCGATAGAGGTTCTTGGCGGCCGGGATGAGGTCGCGCAGGACGTCGACTTCCTCCGGAACGGTCTCGCGACCGCGAAACAGAACTTCGGCGAATTCTTCCAGTCTGAACATCCAGAACGGCAGGTCGAGCGTCTTGGAATCAACCTTCACGCAGTATTCCGGAAGCGAGGCGGCAAACTCGTTGTGCGGGTCGAGGATCAGCACGCGCAGATCGGGCCGCGCCTCGATCGATTTGCGCAACAGCAGCGAGACAGCCGTGGATTTGCCGACGCCGGTCGTGCCGACAATGGCGAAATGGCGCGCCAGCGTGTCGTCGACAGCGATGTTGGCGTCGATCGCCTCGTCCTGGGACAGCGTGCCGATGGTGATCGAATGGCGGCCGGCGAGATCGTAGACGGCCTGCAGGTCGCGGCTGCGGATACGGTGGGCAACCGCGCCGATATGCGGATAGGTGGTGATTCCGCGGTCGAAGACCGGTTTGGCGCTGGGCTCGGCTCCGTCGCGCACCTCGCCGATCAGTTCGATGCTGACCTCGATTGCGTTC
>NZ_RZSR01001476.1:0-919 GCF_004023265.1 Mesorhizobium sp. M1A.F.Ca.IN.020.06.1.1 | reverse complement strand
CGCCTGACCAAGGCGATCACCGACCGCGGCACGGCGCTGCTCGCCGTATCCGGCGGCACGACGCCGGCAAAATTCTTCGCCGCGCTCTCCTTAATCCCGATCGCCTGGGACAAGGTCACCGTGACGCTGGTCGATGAACGTTTCGTGCCGACCTCCTCGCCGCGCTCGAATGCCGGGCTGGTGGCGGCCAACCTGCTCCAGAACAAGGCAGCGGCAGCGCGCTTCGTGCCGCTCTACCATGAGGCGGCGACCATCGAGGACGCAGCGGCGTCGGACAGCGAGGCCCTGCAATCATTGCCCTGGCCGCTGGATGTGGTGGTGCTTGGCATGGGTGCCGACGGCCACACTGCCTCCTTCTTTCCCGATGCCGGCAATCTCGCCGAGCTCATCGACCCATCCTCACCGCGGATCGTGCTGGCCGTGCATGCGCAAAGCGCCGGCGAGCCGCGGCTGACACTGTCGATGGCGCGGATCGTTGCCGCCGGTTTCATCGCGCTCCACATCGAGGGAGAGGACAAGCGTATTGCCTTCGACGGCGCGATGGGAGCGGGCATGAAAAAGCCCATCCGCAACGTGCTCGAGGTGGCGCCGATACCGGTAGAGGTGTTCTGGGCACCCTGATTTCACCAAAGGAACAGCCCCGGAGGCTGTGGGAGGACGTTTTCCGGGGCCCGAAAGGACCAGCCATGACAGCCAGACGCGACATCGAAGCCATCACCGAACGCATCCGCCAACGCTCGAAGGCCGGTCGCGAAGCCTATCTCGGCCGCATCGCGGAGGCGTCGGGACGCGCCGCCAACCGCGCGGTGCTCTCCTGCGGCAACCTCGCCCACGGTTTTGCCGTCTGCAGCCCATCGGAGAAGGTGGCGCTCGGCGGCGATCGCGTGCCCAACCTCGGCATCATCACCTCCTACAACGA
>NZ_RZSR01001475.1:0-921 GCF_004023265.1 Mesorhizobium sp. M1A.F.Ca.IN.020.06.1.1 | reverse complement strand
CGTTTCCTTAGGCGTGCGGCGCACGAACTCGAACTCCTTCGCCGTCAGCGAAAAGCGCGCCATGTAGGAGTCCTTGCTCGCCTTCGGATTGGGGAAAAAGATGTTGGTTTTCGTCTGCTCGATCAGCGAGGACGAGATCGACGAGTTGACCACGTCCTCGGCCGTCTGGGTGCCGAAGCCGACGACACCGTTGCGCCGACGGATCGTTTTCAGCGTCTCGTTGATGAAGGCGGCGAACACCTCGTCATCGAGCAGCTTCCAGCCTTCATCGAGGAACATCAGAAGCGGCGTGCCGTCGATGATCTCTTCGAGCCGATGGAAGATGTAAAGCAGGGCGGCCGAGCGCAATTTCTTGTCGGCCAGGATCTTGGTCATGTCGAAGCCGACCACTGGCTTGGAGAAATCGACGAGATCGACGGGGTTGTTGAAGAGCCAGCCCTTGTCGCCAGGGTCCAGCCACGGTTCAATTCGCGCCGCCAGATCGTTCATTCCGGGCGTCAGCGACCCGCGCAGCACTTCCGGCAGCAACGCGAACGTGCGTTGTTGGCGCGGGATCTTGTAGACCTTGTCGACGGCCGTGTTGATCACGCGCATTTCCGCCATGTCGAGCGAACCGCCGTCTGGGGTGAGCAAGTAGCGCAGAAGCGCTTCGAGAAACGTGCGGTTTTCTGCCGTGTCTTCCAATTGCAGCGGCGCGAAGCCGGTGGCCTGCATCGGCTCCATGACTTCGTAGCGGCCGCCGAGCGCACGAATGAAGAGCTCGGCGCCGCGCATATAGTCGAAATAGACTGAGCGCGGGGGCGGCGAAATCCGCATCGCCTGCGCCATCAGGAATGACAGCACGACCGTCTTGCCCGAACCGGTCGGCCCGAAGACGGTGAAATGGCCGACGTCGTGGACGTGGAAGTTGAAATAATAGGC
>NZ_RZSR01001474.1:0-922 GCF_004023265.1 Mesorhizobium sp. M1A.F.Ca.IN.020.06.1.1 | reverse complement strand
ATCTGCTGCGGCGTGCCTTGCGCGATGATCTCACCGCCATGGATGCCGGCGGCCGGGCCGATATCGACGACATAGTCGGCATGCAGGATGGCGTCCTCGTCATGCTCGACGACGATCACCGTGTTGCCGATGTCGCGCAGGTGCTTCAGCGTATCGAGCAGGCGGGCATTGTCGCGCTGGTGCAGACCGATAGACGGCTCGTCCAGGACGTAGAGCACGCCCGTCAAGCCTGAGCCGATCTGCGAGGCCAAACGAATGCGCTGGCTCTCGCCGCCCGACAGCGTGCCGGAATTGCGCGACAACGTCAGATAGTCGAGGCCGACATCGTTCAAGAAACGCAGGCGCTCGCGGATTTCCTTCAGCACCCGGACGGCGATCTCATTCTGCTTTTCGTTGAGCTGCGCCGGCAGATCGGTGAACCACCGGTCGGCCTTGCGGATCGACAGCTCCGTGACCTCGCCGATGTGCCTGCCGGCGATCTTGACTGAGAGCGCTTCCGGCTTCAGCCGGTAGCCGTTGCAGGCGGGGCAGGGGGTGGCCGACATGAAGCGCTCGATCTCCTCGCGCATCCAGGCCGATTCCGTTTCTTTCCAGCGCCGGTCGAGGTTGGGGATGACGCCCTCGAAGGTCTTGGTCGTTTTGTAGGACCGCAGGCCGTCGTCATACTGGAAGGTGATCTCGCGCTCGCCCGTGCCGTGCAGCACGGCCTGCTGCGCCTCGGCGCTCAGATCCTTGAACTTGTCGCCGAGCTTGAAGCCATAGGCCTTGCCCAAGGCCTCAAGCGTCTGCGCGTAATAGGGCGAGGTCGATTTCGCCCACGGGCTGATGGCGCCGTCGCGCAGCGAGACATTCTCGTCCGGCACAATGAGGTTGGCGTCGATGGCGCGCTGGCTGCCGAGGCCGTCGCAGGTCGGGCAGGCGC
>NZ_RZSR01001473.1:0-924 GCF_004023265.1 Mesorhizobium sp. M1A.F.Ca.IN.020.06.1.1 | reverse complement strand
TTGTTGGATTCTGGATTCTTGGATTCTGGACTCTGGGGCTTATCCTCCCCCTTATCCCCTGACTTAACCCGCCGCTTATCCAAGCGCGAAAACGCCCTTTCTTTCGAAAGGCTTGGGTTGCCGCCCTTGAGGCCGTTGCGGCGCACCACGCGCGCCTTACGCGCATCCGCGATCATGCGCCGGGAGTAGATGCGGCCATGCCGGTCTCGCGAGAAGACGCGGTTCTGCTCGAGCTCGGCAAGCAGGCATCCCAGCTCCATTTCTGTGCAGCCGGCAAGGCGCGCGAGCGCCGCCTCCTCCAGCCCCTTGCCGGCGATGGCGACATAGCCAACCGGCTCGTGCGCGGCGGCAATGCAGAGCATCCGCATCCACAGGCCTTGGGCCGCCAGCGAGCAGAGGCGCAGATTTGGATCGGACTCCCAATCCGACCAGAAAAACTTCGACCAGGTCGTACCGCTCATGGGATTGCCTGATGAGAGGCCGGGCAGCGGCAGGTGGCTAATCTCCCCCCTTGCGGGGGAGATGGCCGGCAGGCCAGAGGGGGGTGCTGTCCCGCCAGCCTATCCGCTCTGCTTGTCCTCCACTTTGCCCATTGTACTGCTGTCGTACCTTGAAAGGATTGGCGAGGCTGGCGTTCCTTCACACCCCCCTCTGTCCTGCCGGACATCTCCCCCGCAAGGGGGGAGATTGAGCACTCCGCCGCCGGCGCCTTCATTGTTGCCACTCTCACATCCCCCTCCCGCGATGGCCGTGAAACCGCGCATGATGATGCGCGCAGTAGGAGCGCGTGGCCGACGTCGGCAGGCCGCAGCAGAGCATGTCGGGACCGGGCCGCGCGCCGACGGGATCCTCGTCCGCCTCCTCGCGCAACGCGAGATCGACCGGCGCGCGGCAGCGCTTGAACAGGCAATCAAGGAAGCGCAT
>NZ_RZSR01001472.1:0-924 GCF_004023265.1 Mesorhizobium sp. M1A.F.Ca.IN.020.06.1.1 | reverse complement strand
GGGAGGGCGGGTCGGGCACGCGCGAGGCGCTGGAGGATTTTGCGCGCAGTGAAGGGGTTCCGCCGGCGGAGTTGCAGATCTTTCTTGTTCTGCCCAGCAACGAGGCTGTGCGTCAGGCGGTGGAGGCTGGTGCCGGCGCGACTATAATTTCCGAGCTCGTCATTGCGCGTTCGCTGGCGGAAGGCAGCTTGCGATCCGTGCCGGTCATTCTGCCGAAACGCGATTTCGCCATGATTACCCATCGCGACCGGCAGGCGAGCCTCGCGCAAATGGCGCTCAAGGCGCATCTCACCGGCAAGCAGAACGCGTCGTCAACGGGGAGGGGCTAGAGCAAGGAAGCGTCAGGCGAATTTGCGCCGCGCATCAAGCGCGAGCCCAAGCCCGACCGAGCCGAACATATCGCCTTCGATAACCGAGGCCTGCGGCACCAGCGAAAGGATCCGCCGCTTTGCCAGCGGGATCGCCGTCGAACCGCCGGTGAGGAACACAGCGGTGATGGCCGAAGCGGGAACGCCTGCGTCGGCAATCGTTTGCCTGACCGTCGCGGCCACCCGTTCGATATCGCCGCCGATCGTCTCTTCCAGGCCGGCGCGCGTGATCCCGGCCGCGAAGCGTACGCCGGGCAGCGACACCTTCACCTCGGCCCAGGAATGTTCTGTCAGCGCGATCTTGGCCCGTTCGACCAGGCCGGCCATCGCATGGCCGTAACGATGCTCGACAATGTGGATGAAGCGGTCGACGAGATCGGCGCGCTCGGCTTCGAAGCGGATCTGCTTCAAATCCGACATCGCCTTCGCAGTGTAAATGAGATTGATGCGCTGCCAGGTGGCGAGGTCGATGAAATAACTTGCCGGCAGATTGCGCTTGCCGTCCTTGGTCGGGGTCAGATAGCCGAGCTCGGGCATGATATGGGCGATGCTAAGC
>NZ_RZSR01000147.1:0-8786 GCF_004023265.1 Mesorhizobium sp. M1A.F.Ca.IN.020.06.1.1 | reverse complement strand
GCAGAATGCGCTGCCAGACCAGCAGCGCTCGCTTTTGCCCGAACGCGACGACGCTGTCGTAGACGCCGATAAGACGTGAGCCCTGCGGAATCAGCAATATGTTGCCCGTGACCGTGTCGTGCACATTCTCGGTGACTTGCGCGACGACAAGGCCCGGCAAATCGGAATTGATGCCGGTGATCAGGCTGGCGGCAATCACGCTGCCAGCCATCAGTTGATACGGCGAGATCGGCGTCTGCAGCGCATGCGGATTGTAGATCCCGCCAGTGCTCCGCTGGCTGAGGAAATCAAGCTTTCGCTGCTGATTGTTCTGGTCGCCTTCCGCCGGCGCCACCGAGGCTGACGCGCGTGCTGCTTCGGATTGGGGAAGTGCCTCAAATGGATGCTGAGCAGTTTGCACGCTCTCACCGACATCTGTCTGTTGAGCTCGATTTTCGACGCGGAAAAGCACCTGCGATTCACGCGCTTCGATCGCCTGCTGCGCTAGACGCTGCTCCTCGGCCGAGATGTCTTGACCCGGCACGATGCCGAGCTGGCGCTGCCGCTCGAGGATGGGGCGACCGAGGTCGCCCGGCAAAGGTGGCCCAAGGACGGGAGGCTTCGGCTTCATGCCGGAATAGTCATGGGGAAGCGTATCGAGTCCCTCGACGGTTGGTTTGCGCTCAGTGCTGTAGGGATCTTCCGCCTGATCCCTGATGCGAAGGGCCGGCCCCTGGAGCGCCATCATGGCAACGCCGAACACAGCGCCGGATCCGAGCGCTGCGATCGCGATGATCACACCGCGCCTGAACCGCACCACGCGGCGGGGAGAGGCCCGAAGCTGCAGTTCCTCGGGATCCAGTTTCGGCGGGATGCCAGAGCGGGAATTTTCGATCATGAGCCCTCACCTCACCGGCTGGAACGCGAAAAGAGCGAGATCCGCCGTAGCGGTTGCCTGTCGTCAATCCTGCTGATGCGGATCACCTGCTGCTGCTTGGTGCCGAGGCGAAGTTCGGCCGCGGCGAAGAGCCGATCGACGATGTAATAGTTGCCGCGCACGCGATAGTTGACGAGCTCGCTGCTCCCATCTGCGCCGACGATGAAGAGTGGTGGCGCCTCGCCCTGATCTATGCGACGAGGGAACTCAATATAGACCTTGCTGCCGTCGTCGAAGGCTCGCGTCGGTCTCCAGGGCGGTGTGTCGCCACTGATCGAGTAGCGAAAGCGAAGGTTTTCGAGCGCGATATTCGACGCGACCGGTGTAACTGCCTCGGCTTGAGCATTGCGCTGGCGAAGCGCGATGATCTGGTCTTGGCTGTAGGTCCAGGAGATTGCCGCCATTGCTGTCTTCTCGGTGCTTTGAAGCTGCAAATGATAGGTCCGCCGGTCCGTCGTAATGACGACATTGGTGGCAAGACCCGGCGCGAAGGGTTTCACCAGAACATGGGTGCGCTGATTGTCACCGGTGCCGCTTGCGGTATCGCCTATGACCCAGCGCACGGTGTCGCCAGCCGACACGGCGGTTAGTTTCTCGCCCGGCTGCAGAGCGATGTCGGTCACGCGCTCCGGCGCGGCATAGAGCTGATAAAGCGCGCCATCGGTGAAGGGGTAGACTTGCACGGCATTAACATACCCGTACTTGGTGGGTTGCTGGGTCGCGGCTTTGTTGGCATCAGCGACGCGTTCTTCAGGGGGGCGCTTGTCCTCGGCCTTGCCGGACTCGGGCTGCAATTGGCCAGGCAGCGGCAGTGGTTTTGGCACCTCGACAATTCTAATCGGCCTCTCCGGCGCCTTCTCGATCGCGGCCGGTTTGAAGTCAGCAGCGTCATAGGAAATCTCAGGCGGCGGCACCTTCTTCGATGCACAAGCGGAAACGACCGCTGCCGACACCGATAGGATCAGCACGGCACGAATCGGTGACATTTTATCTTTCATTGGTGGACTCCGTCGGAGAAAGGGGGGGGTGGGACGGCGCTGTCGAGCTCGCGTGACCAGTCAATGGCGTTGATGAAGACGCCGAGCGGATTCTTGCGCAGCTGATCCGTATTGCTTGGCGAGCGGATCACGATCGTGAGGATCGCAGTCCAGCGCATCGTGCTGGCAAGGCTTCCGCGCTCAAACACCTGCTCGGTCCATTTGACCTGGAATGAACTTTCGGAGGCCCTGACCACGCTGGTGACCTGTACCGAGACACTGCGCGTTCCGATCTGACCGAAGGGGTCGTTCGCCTTGGCGTATTCGTTGAGGAAGAGCGCTGCGCGATCGCTAGCAAAGTCGTAAGCTGCGAACCAGTTCTGCCGTACCAAAACCGGATCGGTGGAAACGGAACGGACATTCTGGATGAAGCGGCCGAGATGCCAGGCGATCTGAGCATCCGAGGGCTCATAATTCCGGATTGCCGGCGCGACGGCGCGCGTCTCGCCGAAGCCATCGACCTCGACGACGTAAGGCACGACACGGCTTTGCATCGACTGCCATACGAGTCCGCCGGAAAGTCCGGTCGCCAAGGCCAGGCACCCAAGGGCCATGAGCCGCCAGTTCCTGGCCTGCAGTCGAGATGAGCCGATGCGCTCGTCCCACAGCTGGGCGGCTTTTTGATACGGCGTGACCGGTTCGGGTGTTTTGCCGTAACGGTGCACGGGTCGCTTGAAGAGCATCTAGTCATCCTTGTCGTTGAGAGAGGGGTTGGCGCTGCCTCCCGGCCGGTCTCCGTCTCGGACAGCTTGCATGGCAGCGTGGCGATGTGCACGGGCGGTCTGTTCAGAACGTAGGCGCCTTGCCCACGTCGGCGCCGAAACAGTGGCCGAACCGGCAGAGCGCTCGGTCATTGACGCGGTCGGCGTGCCGCCGGTCGCGGTCCACGCGGCATCGCGCCCGGCATCGGCGTTGCGCCCAACACTTGCAGTGGCGGATCGCGCTACGCGTATAGCGGCGCCGCCAGCGGCACTGGTTACACCATGCATTCCAGCAGCCACACCGGAGAGGCCAACGTCGGGCGAGGTTGCGCGCCCGATCTGCCAGGACGTGGAAGCAGCCGATCCCATTGTTGTGCCGGCGCGGATGGCGGCGAGACCGCCGCTGGTTGCCATACGCGCGCCAGAAAATGCCGTGCCTCCAGCAACGAGTGATACACCCGCTGCCGCCGCGGTCGTGCCGAGGGCGGCGCCCGCGCCAAGCTGCGGTGCGCCTGAGACAAGACCCGACGCGATCCCCGGCCCAAAAATGCCAAGGCCAAGCAGTGCCAGTGCGCCCAGTACCTGGGACATGGCAGCGGCCAGATCCGGCTCCTTGCCTTGCAATGCGGAAGCGAACTCCCCGAAGAGCGTGGAGCCGATGCCGACAATGACGGCGAGCACCATCACCTTGATGCCTGACGAGATAACATGGCCGAGCACGCGTTCGGCCAGGAACGCTGAACGGTTCCAAAGTGCGAATGGAATTAAAACAAAACCTGCCAGCGTGGTGAGCTTGAACTCAAGGATGGTGATGAAAAGCTGGATGGAAAGGATGAAGAAGGCGATGATGACCAGGAACCAGGCCATCAGCAGCACGAAGATGGTCAGTGCGTTGCCGAAGATTTCCGGGAAGCCCAGGAGCTGACTGGCTTGGTCAAGCATTGGCCAAGCACCTTCGAAACCGGTCGCGGCAATGCGGCCCGGGCGCAGGAGATTGTCTGCCGACAGATTGCCGGCCGACGCATTAATCCCGAGACCGGCAAAAGAACGATAAATGATATCGGCGAGGTTCTTGAAATTGTTCAGGATGAAGGCGAAGACGCCAACATAGAGCACCTTGCGGACAAGCCGGCCGAGAACGCTGGTCTCCTCGCCGAGCGCCCACGCCAGGCCGGCAAGTGTGATGTCAATGCCGATCAGAATGGTAGTGAGGAAGGCGACGTCGCCCGAGAGCAGACCGAACCCGCTGTCGATGTAGCGGATGAAGGTCTCCATGAAGCGATCGATGACGCCAAGGTCGTTCATGCCGCTGCCTTCCTCGTCGTGATGAACTCGTGATTAATTGCCGGGATAAGCCGAGCCGGTACCCAAGAATCGCTTCGTCATCTCGCGGGCGGCTTCCTCTGACTGGGCCTTGCGGGCGGCATCCTCGGCCTCAGCTCGAAACTGCGTTGCGAGCAGCGTCTGGATCTGCATCTGCTGCTTTGTCGAAAGCGCTATCAGCTGGTTGGTGGCCTGGCTTGCCTGAAGCGCACCGGCCGCCCCTTGGCTGCGGTTGACGAGATCGGCGAGCAGATCGCCGTCGGCGCGGACGTTCTCGACGATTTGCGACTGGACCCCCATGGTCTGGCGGAACGCCTGCATGGCGCTTTGCCAACGCTCGCGCGCAGCACTCGCCACATCGCTGACCTTGATCGTGGCGTCGTAGCTTTCCGGATATTGGCTGCGCCACTGGTCTTGAAGCTTGCCCAGATCAAAGCTGAGGCCACTCGCCTGGTCCATCAAGCCGTCGATGCGATGGAGCGAACCGGTGAGTTGGCCAACGGAAGAGAAATCCAGACGCTGAAGATTGCGCGCCATGTTCTGCAGCATGGTCGCCTGATTCTGCAGCGACTGGATCTGGTTGTTGATCTGCTCCAGGGCGCGCGCGGCCGTCAGCACGTTCTGCGCATAATTGGACGGATCGAACACGATAAGGGCGTAGGCGGGCTGCACATAGTCGGCCATAGGCTTGGCGATCAGGGAAACGGTGATCAGGCCGGAGAGAAGGCGTCGCCGCATCATGCTAATTGCTCCTTGTCTGGTTGAGGGAATTGCTTGAGAAGTTCGCCGGCCCAATCGAGGCCGCGCGCGATCAGGAACTGCGAGGCAAAGCTGCCTTGCCCGTCTTCGGACAGGATCCTGTCGATCAGAGTCTGCGTGGCCGGATCGGAAGCACCGCAAAGCGCAAGAGCGATGGGGCCAAGCCCGAGCTCGAACAGACGGTTGCCGCGGCGCGATTGCAGATAATACTGACGCTTCGGCGTGGCGCGGGCGATCAATTCGATCTGCCGCTCGCTTAAACCGAAGCGTTCGTAGGCTGTGCGCGCCTGGGGTTCCACGGCACGATCATTGGGAAGGAAAATGCGCTGCGGGCAGCTTTCGATGATTGCCGGCGCTATGGCAGAGCCCGCGATATCAGCCAGCGACTGCGTAGCGAAGACAACCGACACGTTCTTCTTTCGCAGCACCTTCAGCCATTCGCGGATGCGGGCGGCGAACAGCGGATTGTCGAGATAGACCCACGCCTCGTCGAGCATGATCAGCGTGGGCCGTCCGTCGAACCGTTCCTCAAGTCGCTGGAACAGATAGGTAAGCACCGGCAGCAAAGCGCCTTGGCTGTGCATCAGCTCCTCGGTCTCGAAACACTGCACATCCGACAAGGCCAGCCCATCATGATCGGCATCGAGCAGGCGGCCGAAGGGACCGTCGAGCGTGTAGGGCATCAATGCGGACTTCAGCGCATTGGATTGAAGCAGGACCGAAAGGCCGGTCAGTGTGCGTTCCTGCGCCGGCGCGGTGGCAAGGCTGGCCAGCGCTGACCAGATAGCCTCCTTCACCTCCGGCGTGACGGTGACGTTCTCGTGGGCAATAAGGCTGGCGATCCATTCGGCCGCCCAGCTTCGGCTAGCCTGGTCGTTGATGCTGCGCAGTGGCTGAAAGGCAAGGGAACCGTCCGCTCCTAGCGCGTGGTGTTCTCCACCCATGGCAAGTGTTGCAGCACGGGCCGAATTGCCTTTGTCGAAGACATAAACCTGGGCGCCGGCATAGCGCCTGAACTGCAGAGCAATCAGAGCAAGCAGAACCGACTTGCCGGCGCCGGTCGGACCAACAGCCAGCATGTGGCCGACATCTTCGACGTGGGTGGAAAGCCGAAACGGTGTCGACCCGCTGGTCTCGGCAACGAGAAGCGGTGGCGCTTCGGTTTGGGTGACTTTCGCGAGATACTCGTTTGTCGCAGGACCGGCCCAAACCGACGACAGCGGCATGAGATGGGCAAGGTTCAAAGTATGAACGAGCGGTTGGCGAACGTTAGCGTAGACATGGCCAGGCAATGAGCCGAGCCAAGCCTCGACCGCATTGACGCCTTCTCGGATCGTGGTGAAACCGATCCCATTGATGATGCGCTCGACCGCGCGAAGCTTCTCTGCAGCGGCTTGGCGATCCTCGCCCCACACCGTCACGGTCGTGGTGAGATAGCCGAAGCTCACATGATCGCCGCCCAATGCCTGAAGGGCTTCGTCGGCATCGAGCGCCTTGTTGTCGGCATCGCTGTCGACAAGCGGGACCGGCTCGTTGGTAATGACCTCGCGTAGGATTGCCACGATCGATTTGCGCTTGGCAAACCACTGCCGGCGCAACCGCGTCAGCGTCTTCGTGGCTTCCGTTTTCTCGAGCGGAATGAAGCGCGTCATCCAGCGATAGGCGAAATCCTGATGATTGAGGGCATCGAGAATCCCGGGCCGGGTGAGGTTCGGAAAGCCGAGGATGGTCAGTGTGCGAAGATGCTGCTCACCCAGCATCGGCTCCAGGCCACCGGCAAGCGGCGCATCGACCAGGATGGCATCCAGATATATCGGCGTTTCCGGGACCATGATAGGATGGCGTCGAGGCGAAATCGTGCCGTGGAGATAGGTCAACGTCTGAGCATCATCGAGGACGCGTACTTCGGGCATGAAGCCCGAGAAGAGATCGAGCACGCGGTTGGTCTCGTCACGGAACCTCGCCAGATCCTGGCGCCAGTCTCTTTCTCCTTGGGAATAATGAGAGTCGACGAGCGCGCTTTCCGCGCGCGCCTGGGCGTCGGGCGGTGGCATAAACACTAAGGTCACATGATAGCGGCTCTCGTAGTGCGCTACCTTCCCCTCGAAAGCAGCGCGGCGTTCTTCGTCGACCAGCCACGACGCGGCGTCAGGAAAATGCGAGTTCGGATAGCCCAGCGCTTCTATGCGCTCGGCCTCAAAGAACAATGCCCAGCCAGAGCCAAGGCGTCTGAGAGCATTGTTCGCCCGGCCGCAAATGCCGACGAGTTCAGCCTCCGTCGCACTTTCGAGATCCGGGCCGCGGAACCGCAACGTCCGCTGAAAGCTGCCGTCCTTGTTGAGCACGATGCCGGGCGCCACCAAGGCAGCCCAGGGTAGATGGTCGGCAAGCCGGTCGGCTTTGCTTCGATATTCCGAAAGGTTCAGCATGCAAGCCACCCCTTCAGACGAAGGTGGCGCACAAGCACGCTGGCGAAGTCCGGATCGCGTCTTGCGGCAAAGACCGCTAACGAGTGGCCCGCGATCCAAAGCACCAGACCAGCAATCCATTGCTGCAAGCCGAAGCCAATGGCCGCGGCCACTGTACCGTTGAGGATCGCCACCGCGCGCGGAGCCCCGCCGAGCAGGATCGGCTCGGTCAGCGCCCGGTGGACCGGTACTGCGAAGCCCTCGATATGCTGCTCCCCGGCGGCCATCAGACGAGCGCCCCACCACCGAAGGAGAAGAAGGAGAGGAAGAAGCTCGATGCCGCGAAGGCGATCGACAGACCGAAGACGATCTGAATCAGGCGCCGAAAACCACCGGCGGTGTCGCCGAAGGCAAGCGTCAGGCCGGTGGTGATAATGATGATCACCGCAACGATCTTGGCGACCGGTCCCTGCACCGACTCCAGGATCTGCTGCAGCGGCTGCTCCCACGGCATGCCGGAGCCGGCCGCATAAACGGGGGCCGTGATAAGAAACGCGAGCGCTGTGGACGAAAGAAAGCGAAGCTTCTTGCGCATGAGGAAGGCCTTTCAAAGCTGCTGGAGTTGCGAAAGCGTGAGCGGGGCAACGGCGTAATCGCCGCTGCCGTCGAGACCGGTGACCTCGGCGATTGCGTCGATGTGGCGCGACGAGCCGCGGCCGGCGATGAAGACGAGCAGGTCGACGGCATCGGCGATGAGGCGGCGGGGAACGGTGACGACTGCTTCCTGTGCGAGCTGCTCGATACGGTAGAGTGCGGAGCGCGCCGAATTGGCGTGAACCGTGGCGATGCCGCCGGGGTGCCCGGTGTTCCATGCCTTCAGCATGTCGAGTGCTTCCGCACCTCTTACTTCGCCGACGATGATGCGGTCGGGCCTGAGCCGCAGCGTTGAGCGCACGAGATCGGCAAGGGTGACCGAGCCCCGCCTCGTTCTCAGGGCAACGCAGTCCCTGGCCGCGCACTGCAGTTCGCGCGTGTCCTCGATGAGGATCACCCGCTCGTCGCATTCTGCGACCTCCGCCAGCAGCGCATTGGCAAGGGTTGTCTTGCCCGAAGACGTGCCGCCGGCGACCAGGATGTTGCGCCGCTCGCGGACTGCCCTCTTGAGCACATCGACCTGCAGCGGCAGCATGATCCGGTCCGCGACATAGTCGGCCAGCGTGTAGAGCTTTGCCGCTGGTTTACGGATGGCAAAGCATGGCGCGAGCACGACCGGCGGCAGCAGACCCTCGAAGCGCTCGCCCGACGGCAGTTCGGCACTGACAATCGGATTGTCCGCGTGCGCCTCGACCCGCACATGGGAGGCGACCAGGCGGATGATGCGTTCCGCCTCGGACGGGTGCAGATGCACGCCCGTATTGACTCGGCCCTCGCCCAGCCGGTCGAGCCGCAGCGCACCGTCGGGATTGACCATCACCTCGATGACGGACGGATCGGCAAGGGCTTCGGTGATTGCCGGACCCAGGGCGGTGCGCAGCATGACACGCCGCCGGTGGTCGGCCTCGGGATGAGAGCTCATCCTTCCCCTCCCCCACCATTGTCTTTGCTAAGCGACCTTTTGCCGGAAGCGATCTGGCCGCCGACC